>CALCIK010000059.1 GCA_937907475.1 uncultured Bacteroidota bacterium
TTGTTTTTGGGTGAAAGATAACACTATTTTTGTGCGACAATTTGGTTTGCGCCCAACGAAATTGACTTATTGGGACTAAAAATGCAGCTTGAACAAAAATAAGGGCAGAAGTTATATTTGCTCAATAAACAACTGCCTTCCCTCTATCCAACAAATTCCCATTTTGTTTGACCGCATAAAAATACATGCCTGAAGGCAGCGACAGTTGAATCTGTTCTTGAACAGATTTCAGCTTTTCTACGGCTATGACCCGGCCGTCAGATAAGAAAATGGTCAACTCAATTGCAGATGGTGTTGAGGCAGGTAATTGCGAAAAATCAAACATCAAATTGCCGTTGCTCAAACTGTTTACCAAGGAAACACCTGTAAAAGCGGGTTGTGTGGGAAGAACAAAAGGACATAGGGAAACAAAAGTATTAAACAAAATGCTTTGTGTATCAATAACGCTTCCGGCACAATCTTGCAGGACTAAGGTAAATGTATAATCCCCACCCGTGTAGCTCATCGGGAAAGCACTGAATGTATCTACTTTATTGCAAATCACCGCAAGTGGACCCAAACAGTATCTTACCGATATTTCTGCACTGTTAGGAGAGGTAAAAGCTAACGTATAATTTTGCAATTCACAAGGTGCGGATGGGAACATCAAGTCTGCAATTATGGAAACCGTGTCCAATTCGCCGCATTGTTCCGTAAACGAGGTTTCTAAATCAATAATGCTTCCCATAACTGCTTCCGACACGATAAATGATATATCACCTACTACGGCGAACCCAAATGGGCCTATACAATTCGTATTTGTAAAGTTAGTATAGTGTGCATGAAAAGTCAAACCATAAGCACCGGCTGGTAATGTTCCTAAAGGTATTGTATCTGTTCTTTCACAGATAACCGTAAGTGAACCCATGCAATAAAAAGCATAAACCTCAATAGCCGGTATGACTCCACTATAATCAATCGTAACCGTATAGTTGAATAATGAACATCCACTTGAACTAAACATAGTCGAAGCTAACAAATAGGAAGGAGTATTATTCATGGCAGGCATAGGATAGGGCTGTAAATTGGTGATACTTTGCCCTCTTAATGGTTGAACAAGTAGCAGGAAAACAATCATTAAAGCCAATAAAAATTGCAATGGAAATCTGAATTGTTTTAACATAAACAGGCGTTTTATGGGGTTGTTAATTGTTCGATTGTTGTGTACGGTTTTTGTTTTTCAAGACCAATTTCATAGCTATTTACCCATTCCATTCAATTTATACCGCTTTTCTCGAAAAGGGTACGTAATTTTGCACTCCAATTTTAGGTAATTAGTTACATAAGTTTTATGAGTAAAGATAAACAAGAAAATGTTGTAAAGCAACAACCCGAAAAAGATTGGTACGAAGACCTCGTACTGCGTTCTGAATTAGCCGAACACTCCGGCGTGAAAGGCTGTATGATTATCAGACCTTACGGGTATGCTATTTGGGAAAACATGAAGGCAGTATTAGATGCCCGCTTTAAAGCAACCGGTCATGTTAACGCTTCCTTCCCGTTGCTCATTCCCAAAAGTTTTTTGAGCAAAGAAGCCTCACATATCGAAGGCTTTGCCAAAGAATGTGCTGTGGTTACTCATTACCGTCTCATCAACAACCCCGATGGTGAAGGGGTTATCGTTGACCCGACAGCTAAACTTACCGAAGAACTCATCATTAGACCGACTTCCGAAACAATTATTTGGAACACTTATAAACGCTGGATAAAATCCTATCGCGACCTTCCTCTTTTGATCAATCAATGGGCAAATGTGCTTAGATGGGAAATGAGAACCCGGCTCTTTCTTAGAACGGCAGAATTTCATTGGCAAGAAGGGCATACCGCTCATTCCACCAACACAGAAGCTATCGCAGAAGCTCGGTTGATGTTAAATGAATACGCCAACTTCATGGAAAACTATATGGCGGTTCCGGTCATTAAAGGATACAAAACCGAAAGTGAACGTTTTGCCGGTGCAGAAGATACCTATACATGCGAAGCACTGATGAAAGATGCCAAAGCCCTTCAAATGGGTACTTCGCACTTCTTAGGACAAAACTTTGCCAAAGCTTTTGATGTCAAATTTTTGAATAAAGAAGGTATTGAAGAATATGCTTGGGCAACTTCATGGGGAGTTTCTACGCGGTTAATGGGTGCGCTCATCATGGTTCATTCCGATGATGCCGGATTGATTATTCCTCCAAAACTAGCCCCTACACAAGTGGTCATCATTCCCCTCATCAATAAACAGACAAAAGAACGCCAAGAAGAATTTGATGCTGCTATTGATAAAATCAAAGGTGAACTGAAAGGGGTTACCTATCTATATGACGATGACGATAGCAAGCGAAGCGGATTTAAGTTTGCCGAGTACGAACTTCGGGGAATACCCATCCGAATTACCGTTGGTTTGCGTGATTTAGACAACGGTATTGTGGAAGTTTGCAGGAGAGATACTAAAGAAAAAATAAATCTCCCTTTAGATAACTTAGGGTTAAGAATCGAAGAACTGCTTGTTGATATTCAATCAAACTTGTTTAACAGAGCACTCCAATTCAGAGAAGACAACACGACTTCTGTTGACACCTTTGAAGAGTTCAAAGAAGTACTGAATACAAAAGGTGGTTTCATCTACGCACATTGGGACGGAACGCCCGAAACCGAAGCGGCCATCAAAGAACAAACCAAAGCAACCGCCCGGTGTATTCCTTTAGACAATCCTTTGGAAGATGGAATTTGTGTGTATAGTGGTAAACCTTCAAAACAGCGTATCTTATTCGCAAGAGCATACTAAAAAGGAACTCATTGTCATCAGTGGGACACTGACAACAGCAGCCCATTAACCATTTATAATCAACCATTCACCATTATTTCATGGGGATACAAGAGTGTTGGAAAACTAGGGCAGATAGTAAAATTGCCGATTTGGGTTAAATTTTTAGCCAAAAACAAACCTTTGTTTACCCTTAACAAAGGTTTGTTTGCCTCTAAAAAAGGATTTTTATTCCTTAACAAAGGTTTTCTAAGCTCTAAAAAAGGATTTTTATCTCTTAACAAAGGTTTGTTTGCCTCTATAAAAGGTTTTTTATCCCTCAACAAAGGTTTTTTAAGCTCTAACAAAGGTTTTTTATTCCTTAACAAAGGTTTGTTTAGCTTTAAAAAAGGATTTTTATCCCTTAACAAAGGTTTTCTAAGCTCTAACAAAGGTTTTTTAAAGGATAAAAACCTTTGTTAGGCTCTATAAAAGGTTTTAAAATCGCCTTTTTATACGCTAATTATTCGATTTGAACAGTAATATCGAGTGTGTTCCTAATTGAGTTGAACAGTTAAGTTTTACCTTACTGACACCTAAAGATAAGTATTGCTAAAGGTTTAGGTTATCTAAAGTAACGCTTAAGTTGCTATGAAAAAGTGGTAGAAAGGAGATGTTAAACGGAGTTGGCAACCCTGTTCATCATAAATAGCAGATTTTGGAAACAAGCCAATTAACCATTCATCATTAACCACTAACCATTATTTTACACCAACTTTCCTTTAACTATTGTTCAATCCAAAAAACTGCTTTATCTTTGCAGCTTGAAATTAAGGACCCGTAGCTCAACTGGATAGAGCATTAGACTACGAATCTAAAGGTTATGAGTTCGAATCTCGTCGGGTTCACTACATTTATGATAAACGCCGCAATTCCCTGCCAACCGGAATTGCGGCGTTTTCGTTTTTATGATATTTGGCTGACAAAATAATGCTATTCCTGTTTCAAAAATCAAAGACCGAACATTTCCCACCCAAAATTTCCTATTTTGTACCGTCAATCATGTACAAATCCTTTTCAAGCAAACTCATTCACACCTATACGATCATTTCAAAATCAGAAACTATGAAGCAATTTTACCCACTGAACCTTATCACTCCTTACTTTATTTCAGCTTTCCTATTGCTCAATTTCCTTCCGCTATTTGCAAAAAATGATGCTCAACCTTCTAACCTGAAATATGTTGCAAACAAAGGGCAATGGCATCAAAACGTTCGCTATCAAGCCAAAACAAGCGGGCAAGATATTTACACCGAAAACCAAGGGTTTACCTTTGTTTTCTTTGACCCCGCACAAGTAGATGCCGCCGCACATTGTGGAATGGAATACAATGGAGCTAATCCGATGTGCGAACACGACAATAACCCCTACTACGAAAGCTATAACGGGATGGTTAACCTTCATGCGGTCAAAGTTAAGTTCCTCAACGCTGCAACAAATCCCATCATAGAAGAACAAGATGTGCTCACCGAAAGAAATAATTTCTTTCTGGGCAATGACCCTTCTAAGTGGGCAAGCAATATTCATCCTGCCAAAACACTGCATTACAAACAAATTTACCCGGGCATCAACCTCAAAGTTTACAGTACTGCCAACCATTTTAAATATGATTGGATTCTTTCTCCAAATGCCAATCCTCAAGATATACAACTTCAATACACCGGACAAAATGACATTTGTGTAAAAGACGGGCATCTTTTCTTAACCACTTCCATTGCTGAGGCGGTTGAATTGTCCCCTTATGCCTATCAAATCATCAATGGTAAAACGGTAACGGTTTCTTGTAAATATACGCTCCACAAGAATCAAGTAGGTTTTACCTTTCCCAATGGTTATAACTCCAATTACGAATTGGTCATAGACCCTGTATTGGTAGCATCTTCCTATTCGGGCAGTACTGCGACTGTTTATGGTCATTCTGCTACTTATGGGCAAAACGATGAAATCTTTGGTTCGGGTCGTGTATTTGGCGCAGGGTATCCTGTTACTACCGGTGCCTATGATGTTTCTTTTAGTGGCTCAACCGATGCTTCTATCAGTAAATTAAGTGCCGATGGCACCACTTTAATATATGCCTCTTATATTGGCGGCACTTCTGAAGACCTCACTTGCAATCTCATCACCAACAACAATAACGAGATCATTTTATTGGTAAAAACCGCTTCCACCAATTATCCCATTTCTGTTGGAGCAATTGACAACTCATTGGGAGGCGCAAGCGATTTTGGCGTTACTATTCTAAGTGCCGATGGCAGCACTTTAATAGGGTCAACCTATTTAGGCGGTGTGGGAGACGAAGGTCAGTTAAGTAGTGGTTGGTCCGGCATTACTTATGGTTTGCTTGGCGAATTGATGATTGATGAAGAGGACAATGTTTATCTATCGGCTTTTACCACATCCAATAATTTCCCCGTAACACCCGGCGCATTCCAAACCATTCACGGCGGTGGTTGGGATGGAGTGGTGGTTAAAATGAATCCCAACTTATCTTCCCTTATTTGGAGTACTTATTTAGGAGGCAGCGAAAACGATGCCGCTTTAGGCATTCGCATAGCAGAAGATGGAAGTGTATTTGTATGTGGAGGAACCGCAAGTATTAACTTTCCGGTAACTGTAGGTTCCTATCAAACCACCTCTTTAATTGCAGGCACCAGTTCACCCGACGCCTTTGTTACCCATCTAAGTGCCAATGGTTCCGCGAATTTGGCAACCACTTTTGTAAACACCAACCAAAGCGATATCGCCTTCTTTATTGACTTTGATAGAGAGGACAACGTCTGTTTATATGGTTTAACCGATGGTAATTTTACCGTAACGCCGGGCACATATTCCAACGCAGGAGGTAAAATGTTCCTCATGTCTTTAAATCCCGAACTCAACACACTGCTTTACAGCACAAGGGTTGGGGTAGCTTCAATGTCCATCAACCCAACCGCTTTCTTGGTGGATAATTGCAACCGAATATATGCCGGAGGATTTACCGGCAACACGGGAATGCCCACTACGCCCGATGCTTATTCGCAAGTAAACGGCTCAGGCGATTTTTACTTCATTGTGTTGGAAGCAGAAGCTACCGGATTATTGTATGGCACGTATTTTGGAAGTCCTACAGGTTCTGAACACGTTGACGGGGGCACTTGCAGGTATAATAATAGAGGGGTTGTTTACCAAGCCGTCTGTACTGCTGCTTCAGATTTCCCGACAACTCCCACAGCTTACCAAACAACAAAACTCAGCCCTTCTTGGGACTTGATAGTTTTCAAATTTGACTTTGAACAGGCGGGAGTATTGGCAGAAGCGACCGCTTCACCTTCGGCTGTCGGATGTATTCCTTATACCGTAACATTCAGCAACTTTAGTGTTGATGCCTTATCTTATTTTTGGGACTTTGACGATGGCGTAACCACCACCGAAGTTTCTCCTACGCATACTTTTACCACAGCCGGTTTGTATGAGGTAATGATGATAGCCCTCAACCCTTCCAGTTGCAATTTTGCCGATACCATCTATTTAAATGTTTTGGCGGTCAATCCCGCACTAGTTACCTCAGCGTTCACTTATACCCAAAACACTGATTGCGATATTTATCAGTTCAATTTTCAAACGGAACTCGATGGATTGACACACTTTTGGAACTTCGGCGACTTTACGACCAGTACGGAACAAAACCCGGAGCATATTTTCGCTTCGCCCGGCACCTACGAAGTCATGATGATTGTCAGCAGCACTTTAGGTTGCTTTGACCCCGATACTTCTTACCAAACCATCAGCTTTACCGCCGATGCCGTTGTTGCGGTAACCGACAATTTGGTTACCGAATGTGCCCCGCTCACTTTTACATTTAGCAATAACAGTCTCAACGCAACAAGCTATTTATGGAATTTCAATGATGGCAGTCCGACATCTAATGAAACGACTCCCACTCATACCTTTCCTAATCCCGGTTTCTACAATGTAACCCTTATTGCAGATAACCCCCTTGCTTGTAATTTATCGGATACTGTCGTTGTTACCCTAACGGTTTTACCAAGCACTCCTCTCACAGCCAACTTTACCGAAGTACTTCCTCCAATCTGTGCCCCTTACACCGTTCAGTTCAGTGCAACAACAGCAGCCAATATCACCAATTACGATTGGGACTTTGGCGATGGCAGTACCGGTTCAGGTGCGACGGTATCACATACTTTTGCTTCATCGGGTAGCTATACGGTTAGCCTAACGGTCAGCAATCCTACGGGTATTTGTATCTTGTCAAACACTGCCACTCATTCCATTACCCTTCCCGAAGGAAATTTAATTACGGCACAGTTTAGTCCTCCGGCAAGTGGTTGTGCTCCCCTTGTTGTTAATCTAAGTGCTGACAATACCGGTGCAACCACTTATACATGGTTGGTGGACAATAACACGTTGCAAGGACAAAATGCCACTCATATTTTAGATACACCCGGCACCTATCAAATCAGCCTGATTGCTGCTCAAACCGGTGCTTGCAACGTTTCCGATACAATTACCGCCTCGGTAGATGTTTTCTCCTTGGCAACAGCTTCATTTGTTTCACCGGATAGAATTTTAGTGGACGGGGAGGTTATATTCAACAATACCAGCACCAATGCCACTTCCTATTCATGGGACTTTGGAAATGGTACGACTTCGGAAGAAGCCAATCCTACCATCCAATACAATCAAGTGGGAGAATACACCGTTTGTTTAACAGCGCTGAATATCAATAACTGTAACGATGAATTTTGTCAACCTGTTACCGTATTGGATGATGCCAAATTAGGTGTTCCAAATGCGTTTACGCCAAACGATGATAATGTCAACGACATTTTATATGTAGAAGGCCGTTCCAATATACTATACATGGAATTTAGAGTGTTTAACCGATGGGGTAAACTCATGTTCTTTACCACCAATCCACTGGAAGGATGGGACGGTTACTACCAAGATATTTTACAAGAAAATGAAATTTACGTTTATACCTTAGCGGCTACCCTTTTGAGCGGTGAACAGGTAACTCGAAGTGGTAATATTGCTTTATTGCGCTAAACTTGTTTAAATTTTAAACCATCACATTGACACTTTACCATGAAAAAAATATTCACACTCTTCATAGTGCTTTGCTTGTTTTCTGTTTCTTTGGCTTTACAAGCACAAGACATTCATTATTCCCAATTTTACACCGATGCCCTTCGGATTAATCCGTCTATGACCGGAAATTTTAACGGAGATTATCGGGTGGGGTTAAATGCCAAAAACCAATGGCAATCCGTACCGGCTCCTTACAGAACCATTTCAGCTTATGCAGATTTGGGACTACTGAAATATCGGCACAAAAACGGTGCAATGGATTGGATAGGAACAGGATTGAACTTTTTATACGACTATGCCGGAGATGGCCGTCTTTCCATGCTCGAAATTAGAGGAGCATTTGCCGGGCATAAATCACTATCCCCTAATTTATACCTTTCAGCAGGGGTAAGTGCTGCTTTTAAACAACGGCGAATTGATTTTAAAAAGCTCTATTTTGGCAATCAATGGAGCGATATAAACTTTGACCTCAATGCACCAAACCTTGAAAACCTAAGTACTGAGTCGTTTGGTTACTTGGATGTTGCTGCGGGTGCTACAATAACCTATCAAGTCCCTAATAGTTTCAACTTTTACCTCGGCGGCTCTGCCCTTCACGTAAACCGTCCTGTTGAAACTTTTTATGATACCGATAATCGCCTCGGAACAAGACTCGCTTTTAATGCCGGTGCTGCGGTCAATATCGGGCAAATTATTTTAGAGCCTGCCGCCTATTTCTCCTCACAGAAACAAGCATCAGAAATAGTTTTCGGAAGTAATGTTGTGTGGACAGCAAGTAATGGCGGTCAAGGACGCAACGCTAAATCGTTCAACATTTACATGGGGGGTTGGTACCGGTGGCAAGATGCAGTCGTTGCTTTAACCGGTGTCGAGTTGAATAGATACAGAGTGCTCCTGTCTTACGATATCAACACTTCGGCATTAGTTCCCGCATCTAATCACAGGGGGGGATTTGAACTTTCGATTGTACACGTTGGGAGCTTCAACCGTTCACCCAAACAACAAATCTACTGTCCGAGGTTTTAACAAAACCGGTGATGCCACTTCTATTTATCCTTATCCTTAAACTTGAAGTTTAAAGCATCACAATAGGTTATTCCGGAACTTAAGGCAATGCGTTTCGAACTCTTCCCATCTTGTATGGTAAGTGCCGCGGTATTAGGTGGTCTTAACCCTTCATTATGGGCATACAATATAAGGTAGTTGTCGGCATTTCTGTCAATGGTGATGGTCAACTTGTGGGGTTTTGTTTTAAGGCCAAACTCTTTCAATATCCATTCGCCGTTAAAAAATAGCGAAATGGTATCACCATCTTCAGCGTTATCGTCCCAAACCAATACATCAATGGTTTCATTGTTGATAACCACTCGCTTACCTGTTTTTACGGTTCGGTTATTTAGGTAAGCGGGAACATTTCGCTCGGTGTAGATAATTCTGGCATTTTCCAAATTTTCATCCGGCGATGTATCTGTACTGAGTAAAGGCGGCGCATTGGGTTGAACAATCGTATTGCTAATGGAAGAGTCTATTTCGAGTGTGAGAATTGGTGCGACAGGTGGTGGTGGTTGAGGCAAAGGATAGACGCGCGATGCAAAGGAAACATATTCGATGCTGCTGCAACCATTGGCATCGGTTGCTTGGATGAACCCTACAATGGCTATGCGATTTTGAGCGGTTGCTTTGTCAATATGCGACTCTAAGACGGCTAAACCTTCCTCTTCAAACACTTGCTTTAACTGTTTGGGTTTAGGGTTTAAAGTATGAAAGGTTGCTGCTTTTGATACGGCATCACCTTCGAGAATTACGTACCCTTTTTTGTATTGATAGGGGGCTTTACCGCCACTCCCTTTACCACTCCAATTGTACAATCCGTTTGCTTCCAATTTCGTTAAATCGGTAATTTTAACGGCTGCCGGATCTTTGACCACTACAGATTCCACCAATTTATTCCCCCAATTATCGGAAACAGTCAGTTGATACGTGCCTGCCTTAACATTTTGAAGGTTTCGGGTTTTTGTTCCGTTGGACCATTTAAAAGAATACTTACCTAACCCACCGCTCATTTTAACAGTAATATCTGCATCCGAAGCACCCGGGCATTTAGGCGTGGTAGCTTTTATCGTTGCAACTAAAGGTTTGTATTTGAGTAAAATTCCTTGAGCACCTATTCTTGCTTTTGAACTTGCTGCGGTAAATCCCCAAAAAGCCTCCGGTTTCCCTTTAAAAACAGTGTTAATCACATCGCCACTGTAAGAAAGGGTAAAAACATCATCAACATACACTTCTAAGGCTAGGGTATTGGGTTCCCAAGTGATGCGGATTTTGTGGTATTTACATCGGCTGTTGTTTCCTGTTTTTTCGGGATTCAACAAAACAGGACCTGCCAAATTATTGGCAGATAAATGGTCGTTGCTTCCATTTTTCAAGATAGCAACATGTGTATCCGTAGAGGGGAAAAAGTTTTCGAACTCGTTGAGATAGTTATCGAACTCAACGATTAAAGAAGGGGTGATACCTTTATAACCCATGCCCGAACCGACATTACCCAATGCCTTATTGCCTTGTTGCTGAAATACAAAGGCTATACCGTCTGCCATGTTGTTGCCGCATCCCAAAAAGATGTCAAAATTAACCTCAAACGCTTCATTAAAGTCAACCGGGCTTTCTGACCAAACAGCACCGACAGAAGATGGGATTTCGCGCGTTAACCGGTAACGGTTTTCTTCTAATTTCTTCGCAGTTCCTACCAACTTTACCTGTCCTAATGAAAGTTGGCAACATACCAACGAAAGACCCGCAATGTAAAAAAAACTTTTACTGTCAGGTAAAGTCAATAGGGTTATTAGTTTCCTGAAGATAGACTTATGCATCATTATTATTTTACCCTATGGTTGAATAGAGAACAGGTACAAACTTCAAATGTTGTACAAGCAATTTGTCTTAACCTTTTTTAGCATTGCTTTAGTGTGCTTTACCAAAGTTGTATTCTAGGTCAATTGGAGCGAATTGACAGGAGGTAATTCATAAAACAAAACTTCCCTTTACCTATTATTGGCAAAAGGTTAATGACAAACTGTTTTGTTTTTGAAAAGGGATTAATCCCATTTTAATTCATCTTCGTCTAGAGGTTGGTCTTCGGAAGGGGTGGGTTCTTCGGGGGAAATGGTTTCCTCATCACTTTTTGTAACGACTTCTTTTGTTTCTTCGGCTATCGGAGTCGTTTCATCCCCTTCATTCGTATAATAACGCTCCCTTCGGTCAAATTCATCGAAATCGTAATCGGGCATTAACTCGTTCTTAATGTGGTCAATCACCTCCTGCATAGATTGCACGAATTTGTTGAAATCTTCTTTGTAGAGATGTAATGAATGCCGTTCGTATCCTTCCCCTTCAAAGCGTTTTTTGCTTTCGGTAATGGTTAGAAAGTAATCGTTGGCTAGGGTAGTTTTTACATCAAAAAAGTAGGTGCGTCTTTTCCCTGCTTTCAACCGTACTGAAAACACACTTTCTTCGCTTTGATTGGCTCGTTTAATTATCTTTTTTTCTCTGTCCACTTTGCTTAATTTTAAAAATACTAAAACTTGATTTTACAAATGTATTGCAGCTTTTTGTTAAAACAATACTATTTGAGTTTTTTTTGGGAATTTTTATGCTTATATAGCATAAAACTATTCCAAATGCCAATGCTACAAGTAACAGAACGAAGGCTAAAAGGTTTTATTGGATGGATAGTTTATCCTAATAACTCTTTAAAATCATCGAACGTTTTTGCTAAAATGGAATAACTGATGCGCATGATTTTACTTTGCTCGGCTGACGATTTTTGGAGATAGTCTTTTGTTTCGAGCATTTTTAACCAAGCTATCAGCTCGGCTGTTGCCGGTTTTTTCTTGGGTAACAAATTCCTTATCTCTAAGAAGGTTTTGATTAGTCTTTCGTCTGCATAAGGAGATTCGGTTCCAAGATGGCTTAAGGCGATGTTTAACAGTTTGGTTTCGTCCGGAAATGGGATATGGTAAAAAATGCACCGGCGCAGAAAAGCATCAGGCAGGTTTTTTTCGGAGTTGCTCGTCATGATCACAATGATTTTGTGAAGGTCGTCCTTCACCACTTCCCTATTGCTGTCTTCTTTTATTTCAAAAGCATAACGTTCAATTTCATACAAAATATCGTTTGGAAAATCGCGAGGGGCTTTGTCTATCTCGTCAATGAGCACAACGGAACCACCCATAAAACTTTCAAGCTGTCCGCCCTTGAGAAATTTTCTGCTTTGGTCGGTCAGCGGTTTGGTCAATGCAATGGCTTTACCCAAAGCCTGAAAATCAATGTAAGTTCCAATATCGGGCAATTGATCGCCTTCTGCTTTCTTGATACTGGCATCGTGAAAATGGCGTATGGCATCATAGAGATAAAACAAGTCGTTAGAGTTAGAACCTGTTTTGGTATGGAATACCAACGGTAGCGGCAAAAAGTTTGGGTTATGTTTGTTCAGGTCGTATGCCACTTTGAAGGCTAATTGCGTTTTACCGGTTCCGGGTTCACCGGTGATAAGAAGCGGTTGTCCAAGTTGAATGGCTACTTCAACAGCAGATTGCAACGCATCATCTAACTGATAAGTTTGTGGCTTAGGCTTGTTAAAGTTAGGCGTTTTGATGTCATTCAGCAGTAGGGTAAATTCGGACATATTGGGTGATTGGTAGAAGGTGAATAGATTTGGGTTGGAATAGACCGGTCTTTTATTTGAAAAAGATTGTTTTTGCTAATTGTCAATTGCTTTTTGAATATCTCGATTGTACTGTTTAATAATTTGTTCGAGATTGCGCTCTACATCATACATATCGTATTGGTCTTGTTGATTAAAATATTGTTGAATCAAGTTGGCTTGTTTGTCGGGGTCTTGAAGATTGGAATCTAACCAAACTTCTATATCCACCAAGGATACTTGTTGAAGCGGGGAAAGCAGTGTTACATCGGTTTGGGCAGCCTTTAGTTGTTCTTGCAATTGTTTAAGCTCTATTTCTATTTTTAGTTTATGTTCGTTTTCAGCATAATCTATCATAAAAAAGAAAAGGAATTGCGGTAAATCAGGTTGGGTGCTTTTGCAAAATTTGCTGATGAACCATCGAATAAAAGGAGGAACTTGTTCATTCCAAACTTCGCTTTTCATTTTAAAACCAACACAGACTACTTCGTAGGATTTAACACAAATGGCATTTAACAGGGATGTTATGTTTTGCTCGGTGTAAATGTCATCGTTATTGCTTTTCAACTGCATGGACAATTCATCGAGGAAGTTGAGAATAAAGACATCTAAATCGTCGTCGGGAACTACGGGTACATAGACAAAATGAGGGGAAATGTTTTTGTTTTTGTAAAACTTTGGGATTTCCTGATGGTAAAACCGGCGAAAAAGCCCTTCCGTTGATTGACGAACAATACCACGGATATAGAAGTACTGCACTTTTTGATGCCTTGACATTAAAGTGTTTTTGAGAAACTCCCCTTTTTGAGTACTTCGATTGCAGGTATATTTTAGTGGCAGAAGTTTGGTGTTCCCCATTTCTACATTGTCCGGTGTCAAAGTTTTGGGGGTTATATTTACCCTTGTATCAGGTTGAATGGGCTTACCGGATAGGTTGGCAATGCGGGAGGTTAATACTTTTATGACCTCTTCATAAACTGCTTTATCGGATTTATCACTGATAGGAGTATTGTCGGCAGGAAGTTGACTGAAGTTTTGAAGTTCCGGGTATAATTCCCAATTACAATAACCTACGATAATGGGGATGATTGACTCTTTTGGCAACTTTGAAAACAGGGTAGCTACTGTTCCAAAGTCGGTAAAGTTGAGATAGTCAACACTAATCAATAAAAGGAGAATTTGTGCGGATTGTATTTGTTCAAGGGTTTCTTGCAATTGATTAGACCCCGGCAATAGTTTTCCGGTATGCCAAAGGCTAATCTGTCCTTGTTTCTCCAAAGGGGAGAGTTGTTTGTTGAGGACAGAAAAATACGCTGCATCATCGGGAGCGTGGTGGATAACTATTTTTACCGGATCGGGCATCTTGGCTGGATTAAAACGTAGGAGTTGGCTTTGTATTTAGTGCAAATTTAACATGCAAGTTAAGTAAAAAAATGAAACTGCTACTTCTTTATTATTTTTGTGCCATGAATACCCTGAAAAATATCCTTTTGGCAAGTTTGTTGGTTTTTGCGCTTCTAAACCAAGGTTTCGCGGTTTATGCTCAACAAACAACTGTAGGAACGCTGCCGTCTATCATTAACGAATCATCGGGATTAGCTTTTTTTCCCGAAAACGATTCTTTGTATTGGTCGCATAACGACAGTGGAGGTCTTCCGGCCTTGTACTTGTTCAACGTAAACGGGCAATTGGTGCATACCTTGCAAGTAACCAATTTCACCAATATTGATTGGGAAGACTTGGCTCAAGACAACGCCGGAAACTTATATGTGGGCGAGTTTGGTAATAATAGTAACAATCGTACGGATTTGAAAATATTGAAAGTTCCGGTAACAGGGCTTCCTAATCAGGCTGCGGCATCGGCTATTACCTATAATTACCCCGACCAAACATTATTCCCCCCTCCTCCTAATGCCCGAAACTTTGACATGGAAGCCATGATTTACCGCAACGACACACTTTTTCTGTTTTCCAAAAATGTGTTGTCCTTTACGGTTGTGGGAACGGGATATAGTAAGCTGTATTCCGTGCCGGCTATTCCCGGTAATTATACGGCCGAATTGATTGACAGCCTTTACACTTTTTTTCAGGCAACGGCTGCCGATATCGCACCTTCGGGAAAGGCTGTGGCATTGCTTTGCTATTCTCGTTTGTACATTTTGCATAGCTTTACGGGCAATAACTTTTTTAACGGGTTGCAACAAATGTATCAAGTCGCCCCCCTCTTTCCGCCTAAGCAGACCGAAGCAGTTGTTTTCCGCGATTGCTCATCCGTTTATATTACCGCCGAAAGCGGTGAAATCATTTTGTACGATTTTAGTGCCGATTTCCCGCCACCTGCTCTTTCATTGGCAAGCAATTCCGTTACCATCTGTGCCGGACAAACTGCCGAGTTGTTTGCATCAGGCGGCAATAGTTATGATTGGCAACCGGCTTCGAGTTTAGACAACCCCTCATCGGCCACTCCGATTGCTTTACCATTGATAAGCACTACTTATACGGTCAAGGCGTATAACCAAATCGGCTGTTCTGATACCAAACAAGTATTGGTTACGGTTGAAAATTGCCCCATAGCAACCAAAATCAGTGCAAAGTTATGGTTGGAAGGAGCGTTCAACAATACGACAGGAACGATGAGCACCTATTTAAACAGTGCCCAATTACTCCCCCTTTCACAACCGTTTAACCGGCCTCCTTGGAACTATCCGGGAACGGAAGGGTTGAGTTCCCCGTTGGTTTTACCTTCTAACATTGTTGATTGGGTGTTGGTAGAAGTTCGTGATGCCGGCACTCAGCAGGTTGTTGCCCGAAGGGCGGCTTTGTTACAAGCAGACGGTTTTGTTACCGATGTGGCTCAAATAGCTTCGGGCAGTAATGTTCCTCGCATTTACCTTTACGGACTCAATGCCTCCTCACCGTATTTTGTTTCTATCAAAACGCGCAATCATTTGGCAGTGATGAGCGTCAGTTCGCAGGTTTTGACCGATGACTTGCTGTTCAATTTCACCCAACCTGCCAATGTGTTCTACGGCATTCAACAGTTGAAGCAAATTGGGAGCAATTATACCCTTTGTGCCGGCGATTCAACCTTAGACGGGGTGATTACCTTTGCCGATTTCAACAAATGGGTTGCCGCTTTACCCGTATCGGGCGTTTATTCAGATGTAGATTTCAACTATGACGGCGTTGTCAATACTGCCGACTATCAATTATATCGTGCAAATATTAGTCGAATTGGAGTTCCGGCAATTCGCGATTAAGTGATTTTCCAACAAATTATTAAGCCTAAATCATCATCATTTTATGAGCAAAGTTTTGAGAAATATATTGCTTTCGCTGTTTACAATTGGATTACTGTTAGCCTTAACGGTTATAGGATTGGGTTATTGGGTCGTTTTTTACGACAATATTTTGAAACCCCAAAACGGATCCCATGAACATGAGTTCTTTATTAGCACAGGTTGGGGATATGAACAGGTAAAACAAGCGTTAATTGACAAAGGGGTTATACGCAATGCCACCACGTTTGATTGGGTAGCCAAAAAAATGAACTATCCACAAAAAGTTTATGCCGGAAGATACGTCATCACCGATGGTTTGGGAAATCGAGCTTTAGTGGCTTTGTTGCGTTCGGGAAAACAAACGCCCTACAATTTGGCTATTCACAATATCAGGACAAAAGGCGACTTGGTTTCGTTGGTCAGTCAAAAATTAGAAGCCGACTCGGTTGAATTAACCCAATTACTGAACGATACCTTGTTTTTGGCAAAGCAACAGTTAACGCCCGATAACGTATTGTCTATCTTTATTGCAAACACCTACCAATTTAATTGGAACACAAGTGCTGATGAGTTTTTTCAACGCATGAAACGGGAATACGATAATTTTTGGACGGATGACCGCAAGCAAAAAGCCCGCAACAATGGGTTAAGTCCTTTTGAAGCCATTACCTTAGCCGCGATTGTCGAAGAGGAAACTGCCAAAAATGACGAGATGAACCGCATCGCCGGGGTTTACTACAATCGCCTCGAAAAGTATATGCCCCTTCAAGCCGACCCTACGGTTAAATTTGCCGTTGGAGATTTTACCCTCAAACGCATCTTAACCGAACATTTAGCCATCGAATCACCCTATAATACGTACAAACACATCGGTCTGCCCCCCGGACCTATCCGTATCCCTTCTTTGTTGGCACTCGAAGCGGTTTTAAACCCCGAAAAACATAACTATATCTACTTTTGTGCCAAAGAAGATTTTTCGGGATACCATAGTTTTGCATCCACTTATGAAGAACACCTCATCAATGCGCGCAGGTATCGGGATGAGTTGGATAGGAGACAAATTAGGTAAAAAAGGATGAAACAATCAAAAATGAAAAACAGGGTGTACCGTGTTTATGAAAAATGAAATTACCCGAATCAAGTTTATGACTAACCAAAGCTGATTTACCCATAAACAAAAACCCCAACACTTTCTATCAAACATCCCTCCTACCCCAAATCAAACATTTACCCAAGCACCTAGAAATATTCCCCCCTCTTTTCCCATAGTGTCAGGTTTATTGGTTAATTTTCCTGCTCATTTTTATTTCACCCATGCCCCTACCCTTCTTCCGTATGAAATCCAATCCTTCAATTTTAATCGCATTTACCGTGTTGTTGATGAGCGTGGTGGCAGGAGGCTGCAAAAAACAGGAAATAGTAGATGTGCCCGACAATCTAAGCCCCTACTACGACGAAATCCCCACCATCATTGTCAACAACTATGTCAATAAGGTATTTATAGACCTCTTGGGGCGAGAACCGACCGACCAAGAATTGACCACTGAAACCGACTTGCTGCAAGCCACAAAACTGTCTTTCGCATCGCGCGAGGCATTGATAGATAAATTGCAAACCAGCACGGTTTATGTGCCCGTTGACAGCTCTTATAGTCGCGCCTATCACCGGTGGTTTTACGAACAATGCAAATCGCGCTTCATCGAAGGAGCATCGG
Organism: uncultured Bacteroidota bacterium; assembly: GCA_937907475.1. Lineage (GTDB taxonomy): Bacteria > Bacteroidota > Bacteroidia > Chitinophagales > UBA2359 > UBA2359. The sequence continues at coordinate 17,622 of CALCIK010000059.1, forward strand.
TAGATGCCATCAACGAAGAACTTGGGCAGTTGAGTTTTGCCCTCACCTTAGCAGCCGCATCGGGCGATACCACGTCCCAAGAATACCTCAACGCATTGGAAGGCGTACAAGACATTTACAACCTCCTCGCCGCCGATACCCTTTACGAACAAGGCATTATAGATGTAATCGAGGTGTCAAGGAGAATGATAGACAACGCCGTTTACGATAAAATCAACATGAACTCGTTCAACTTGGTCAATGCTGCTTTTGATGATCTTTACCACCGTTTCCCCACCATCAGCGAGTTCGATGCCGCCTTTACAATGGTAGAAAGCGGTGAGCCTGCCTTGCTTTTCGGACAAACAGGGGCTAACAAAAATAACTTTATTTACCTGATGACCCATTCCTCCGAAATGTACGAAGGCATGATTATTTGGGCTTTCCAAACCCTCCTTGCCCGAAGACCATCTACAGTGGAAGTCTATGCCCTCTTACCCCAATTCGCCGCAACTAAAAACTTCAAAGCCGTCCAAAAAGCCATCATCCGAACAGACGAATACGGGCATTTTGACTAAACCCCACCAAAAAGTTGTGCGGAGTTAAATGAAGATTTACCCGCAGATTTTCGCTGATTTACCCGCAGATTTTCGCTGAGTATTTTTGAGGGTTAATTTGCAAAATCCAGTGGTTAAATGATAAAGGCTTATAGGTAAAGTCTTGTTGAATTTGAGATGATTACTACTACTCAATAAAGTCCCTATCCACCATTCACAATTCACAATTCACCACTCACCACTCACAATTCACAATTCACAATTCACAATTCACCATCCCCTACTCCTCCGCAAACGCCGCATGTAAATAAGTTTGGTAAAAATTACCTTCCGGCAACATCTGCAACCCAACGTGGGGGAAACTCAAAAAGTAGTCTTTGTTTTCTTCCAAACTCTTCTTCTTACTTCCTTTCAGTTTCGCACTCAGGAAGGGGTAAATTTCCTTGCTTTGCAAATAAACATACACATTCGATTGACGCTCGAAGCTGTTAAAAAATGCTTTATAGCCTTCGGTTTCGGGCAAAGAGTTCCCCGACTCGTGCTCGTCAATGATTTGTTTCAGTAAATCTTCGCTATCGCACAGTACCAAGTATTGGTCAATCAATACCATATAAGGCTTTTCGATGTCTTTCAACAACCCGCCTCCAAACTTGCGAAGCAATTTGGCACCGGGCAGTTTGATGATTCGATAACCGTTATACATTTTCTTTTCATCGTTCTGAAAAATGCTCAAGGGGTTCAATTGGTCAAGCGTTTGCAGGATATTCTCCAATTTTTCGGCAACCATCTCTTTGTTCTTCCCCGTAGGAATGACCGCCACGTAGGTTTGTTTACTATCGTTAGCATCGCGAGGCACCATCGCCAACGCTATTTCTTGGTCAATCCATTCGGGAAGTTCCTTGGTTAATTCTTTCTCTATAAACTCCCCAATAATCCCTTTCTTGTCATCATCATCACTTGCCGCATCGCCCAATGCCTCTTTAAAATCGTTAAAATCGTCAAAGCAAAAGCTGATATAGAACGAGGTGTTGGAGGGGAGAATATTGTGCGCACTGATTTGAGCTTTCCCCACTTTGGTAATAGCTTTGAGATACGATTCGCTTTTGGGGTTCAACAACGATTTACCACGAAACTCCATCGCATCATCGCTCACCTTCACATTTAAACCCGAAAACTGCAACATGTCAATCGCTTCCTTCAGCGGCGGGGCAATCGTGGCGGCATAACAACCGACCAATTCATCAACAGACCGATATTGAATGTAAAAATTAGAAAGCCCGCGGTTGTCGGTCAGTTGTTTGATATAGGTAAAATCGGGGTTCGTAGCTATGGATTTTTCGGGCGCAGTGTCAATAGCCTTTTTCAACAAAGGCAAATGATAAGAAGCCAATAGCGCATTGTTTTTGAGGCAAAAACTAAGGGTTTCACCCAGTTCATCAGTCAGTTTATAGATAGTCAGGTCTTGATACTGCTCTTTACCAACCTTATACCCCCCCGTTTCAAATACCTTGATGACCGTAGGGAGTGCCGCCTTCAAACGCCCGATGCTGTTGAGGTTGATAAGGTAGAGGTAATCGTAATCGTTCCCGCTTTGGGTGATATGTGCCGAAATGAGAAGGTTGTCGGAAAGGACATTCCTCAACAAGGTTTCTTTACCATACAAGGTCCCCCGAAGGTTCTCGACCGATTCGTTAACCGAAGCAAGGTAAGGATTGCCTTTGAGGTGTTGCCAAATCTTACCATCGCTAAACTGCCGCCATTTTTCGATGGGCTGTTCTATTTCCGTAACGTAAATAGCATTGGCAGGGATGAGGGTGTATAAATCAATAGGCGGTTCATTGGGTTCTAACTGCATGACCTGATAACCAATCCAACCACAAATAACCAGAAAAACAAGGAAAAGAAATTTTTTCATGTAAGTAGTAAGGAATAAGGAAGAAGGGGTAAGTAGTAAGGGATAAGGAGTAAGGAAGAAGTAAAAGTCTAAACTTACCTCTTACTCTTTATCCCTTACCCCTTAAATCTCCGTAAAAATAATCTTTTATTGGGGAAATTACGAATCGCCTTTGTCAATTGACTAAGAATAGAAAGTATGCTTGTGCCTAAATGTGTTGAACAGTTTGAGCGTTTTTTTTACTCACCCCCTGCCCCCTCTCTCCCAAAAATGCAACAATATGGAGGGTTTATATCTATATTTGTCGAGGCATTTTTGGCAAAGAGGGGGGAGTCTTACCTCCCCTCCATGAAACAAATCGGACGATAAATCTCATTTTGAACCAAACACTTTGTTACCGATTTGTTTTAGGGAGGGGCCGGGGGTGGGTCAAAAAAAGAGAACAACCAATCACCCAAAACGGTTAAACATAAGAAACAATTTCCAAAAACAATCGTCAGTTGTAAATCATAAATCGTAAATCAAAGGTCTTAAGTCTTATGTCTAAAGTCTAACGTCTTAAATCTAACGTCTTCAATCTAAAATCGTAAATCAAAGGTCTTAAGTCTTATGTCTTAAGTCTTATGTCTTACGTCTTACGTCTTACGTCTTACGTCTTACGTCTTACGTCTTACGTCTTATGTCTTACGTCTTATGTCTTACGTCTTATGTCTTACGTCTTAAATCTTACGTCTTACGTCTTACGTCTTACGTCTTACGTCTTACGTCTTACGTCTTACGTCTTAAATCGTAAATCGTAAATCAAAAAACCCAACTCCATCAATGAAAAAAACATTAACCACCCTATTGCTCACCCTCTTGATGTTTGAAGAGGTAAAAGCCCAACTCTACCTGCTCAACGATGAATTTAACGATGCCTCGACCTTGAGCAATTGGCAGAACACCAATATCGTGGAAGGATGGAACGCCGAGCAGTTGGAAGTATTTAACGTCAACACCACCGAGCCGGGACATTTGCACATGATGCCCTATACCTGCGGTTGGTACAACGAATGGCGCGGCCCCTTGCTGTTCAAACTCGTAACCGGCGATTTTGTGTTTACCACCGAAGTCAGCATCAGCAACCGAGCCGGTACAGGCTTGCCGTCCTCCCTCTATTCATTGGCAGGTCTCATGCTTCGCACCCCCCTCAACTACCCAAACGGCGTTTATGGGGCAGGCGGATGGGCTGCCGGTCAGCAAGATTACGTCTTTCTTTCCATAGGATATGGGGACTTTGCCGCACCTTGTTCGCCCAATACCAACGGCCCGCATTTCGAGGTCAAAAGCACCGACAACAGCAATTCAACCCTTTGCGTGTCGCCCATTGGAAGCAGCACCGCCCAAATCAGGTTAGCCCGAATTGGCGCAGCCATTATTATATTATATCGGTTACCCGGCGGAAACTGGACGGTACATCAACGTTACAACCGCCCCGATTTACCCGCCACGGTACAGGTAGGGTTCGTAACCTATACCGATTGGGCAAAATGGAGTACTTACACGCCCGCATTTGCCAATAGCCACGTCATCGCTCCGGGACTAAATCCCGACCCATCGAGCAATCCGGGCTTGCCATTTAACCCCGATTTAATTGCAAATTTTGACTACGCCCGGTTTGATGCTCCCGTAGTGCCCTTGCCTTTGGTGGGGTTGAACCTGACTAATCCCGGACAGGTCAATAATGCCCAACTGCTTACCTTTCTTGGCTTCGATTCAGTACCTTGTACATTGTCTATCAGTGTGTCGGGGAATGGTGATGTTTGTGTGGATAATATCGAAACCTACTCCATCCCCGCTATCGAAGGGACAACCTATCAATGGAATGTAACAGGCGGCACGATCTTGTCGGGTCAAGGGACTAACAGCATTACCGTGCTTTGGTATGGGGGGACAGAGGGTGTGGTCAATGTGTTGCAAGAATTGCCTTAGACGAATAGTTTGATAAGGTTGGTGGTAAGAAAGTTTTTGAAGGGATTTGGGAGTTGAGGGAAGAGTGGGACTTTGGGGACTATTGGGACTTGTTGGGGAGGGTGTTTTGGGGTTTGTTAAGGAAGCCTTCGCTTAAAGCGAAGGCTTCCTTTTTTTAGGACTTTGAGAATTGGTGAGTTATTGGCTTGAATTTATGCTAATTTGATTGGAAGGGCTATTCGTTTATTAATATTCCCTTTAGGTTGTAAGATTGCATAGTTTGAATTTGGTTGTCTGTGGGGACATAGACAATGGCGGGAAGGGAAAAACCTGATTACCTGATTATCAACATGGTAACAAGTAAACTCACAAATATTGTAACTAAGGTAATAAGGTTAAGACGCAATATATTGAAACCAGCAAACTCATCGGGATTATAGGCTCAAACAGCATAAAGGGAGTAAATGGCATTAATGTGTATCGAAGTGTTATTAATGAGGCTCGAAGTGGTATTAATGTCTATCGAGGCGGTATTAATGTCTATCGAAGTCGTATTAATGTCTATCGAAGTCGTATTAATGTCTATCGAGGTCGTATTAATGTCTATCGAAGTCGTATTAATGTCTATCGGGGTGGTATTAATGTCTATCGGGGTGGTATTAATGTCTATCGGGGTGGTATTAATGTGTATCGAGGCGGTATTAAGCAAAAATGGCGAGATGGGGGTGATTAGTTATGAGTTATGAGTTATAAGTTATGAGTTGTTTGTCATTGGTTGTTTGATGGTAATTTTTGAAGTGTTGTGGTTATAGTGTATTAGAAATGAAGATTTAGCTATAGAGTTTCTTAGCGTTTTTATTGAGGGGGGATAATGGATTGATTATTGAGCCTTATTGTATTTTATGGGGGTGTTAATTTGATTAATAGTGGTGTTCTTGTTGTGAATAGTGGTTTTGGGGGTGAAAATGGGGGGGGTATTTGGATTTTGGGGGGTATGATGGGGTGGAATTGGGATTGGTGAAAAAAAGTTTAAAAAAAAGTGTGTGGAAATGAACTTTTTTTGTAAGTACGTGAGTTATAGAAATAACTTTTTCGTTAACCTTTAAAAATATAAGAGATGATACAGTCGGAATATAATTGTACACAACAGGAATTGTACACGGTAGCGCGTGCCGGTTGGAATGCGTGCAGTATTTATATATTAGACTTTGGGAATCTTAAGGCTATGTATGATCCTGCATTGGTAACAGCGAGGATTGCGGAAATTGTTGCTGCATCGGAATTGCCTGATGAGCAGGAAAGAGGTGAAATAAGTGAAACATTGCACGGTAGTTTGGAATTAAAGAACGAAGAAGCCCTCGATGTTTGGCAAGGATTGAAAAGATATATTTCTTCTGCGTTTCCTAAAAACCAACAGAAAGCTAAGTTAGAGAGTGCGGGACATGATTATTATGAAGGAGCAATGAAGAATGATTGGGACCAAACGGAGGGTTTGTTGACTTCGGGCAGTAATTTTATTGCGAACAATATGGTTGTCTTGCAAGCGAATAACAATATGCCTGCAAGTTTTGCTGTTGAATTTAACACGATAAGGACGGAATTTTTAGCCTTGCATCAGGAGTTTTTCGGCAGTCGAGGAACGACTGTGATTGGTACGCAAGCAAAGATTTTGGCGAACAACGCTATATATGAAAATCTTATAACTATGCTTTTGGATGGTCAATATATTTTCAGAAAAGATGCGGCAACCAAAAAGTTGTTTGTTTTTGCGGAAATGCTTTATAAGGCAAAAGGTGCCGGCACTGCGGGTATTAAAGGTACTGTAACGGATGCTATTACGCACCTTCCTTTAAAAAATGTGGAAATAAGTTTGCTGACTACGGTTAAGAAAGGTAAAACAGGTGAGGATGGTAAGTATGAAATTACTAGGGTGGCTCACGGAATTTTTAATATTGAGGTGCGGTTGGCTGGTTATCAAACGAGAGTTATCAGCGAATTTGAAATCCTAATAGGTACGGTGAGTACATTGAATGTTGAACTTACTCCGGTTGCGCCTTAACCTTTGTATATGATATTTTGAAAAGCCCTTGTCATTGACGGGGGCTTTTTTTTATGGTTCTTGGACGAGTGGGACATTGGGGACTATTGGGACTTGTGGGGGATGGTGTTTGGTTTTGTTAAGAGGGGGAAGAATGGCTTTGGAGGATTGTGATGGTTATGGGGAAGAGTGGGACTTTGGGGACTATTGGGACTTGTGGGGGACGGTGTTTGGCAAAAATCAGATTTGTTGTTCGATTTGTTTTTGGGAGGGGAGGTAAGTCTTTCTCTTCTTTGTCAAAAATGCTACGACTAAATCTGTTCTCAAGGAAACAAGTTTTTGGATTTGGGGGTTAGAAAAAAAATGATTGATAATTGAGACCCTCCAATAGTCCTAACCTAGCCTCCCCTCTTCAAATTCAATCAAACCACAACAAACTACCAAAAACAAACGTTAAGAAACCCAAAAACAATTCCTATGCAAAAGCACCTATACCTCCTCCTAGCCGCCTTCATCGCAGTGTTCCCCCTATCCTGCAAAGAAGATACCAACACCCCCGACGAGCCGCAATTAGTATTCCGCTTCAAGTTTGACCCCAACCAACCACGGTTAAACAGCTTTGGTCAACCCGCACCCGTACCCGCCGGACACGCCGCACAATCCCCCTCGTTCAACAGCATCAGTGCCCATTATGTAGAACTCACGCCGGGCATTTTCACCCAAGTAGGGCAGGGTCAAGTGCTATACGTAGCACCCGAAACCACACAAGGTGGCAGCAAAGCCATAGACTTTTCCAAATCAAAAATTGTGGCCGAAAACGAAGTGTTTTTGTCCATTCCCCTAAAAGACATCGCCCCGGGTCAATACCCTTATGTCCGCATTTCGTTAGCCTATCAAAACTACGATATTGAGGTAAACGCATTGGGCTTTACCGTTACCGGAACCTTGGCATCGTTCATCGGATACAATACTTATATCAACGCCTTTAACATCAAAAACAACCAAGTAACGGTGAACAGCAACAAGTCGCAAGGTTATTGGGGCTTTGAAAGTGCTTATGGGGTGATAGAAGGACAAGCCCCCGCCGGTGCCACGACCGTTCCCAATCCATTGGCCGCCACATCACCCATCCCCCCCGGTTCGTGTTTAGTAACCGGTCAATTCGACCAAGCCCTGACCATCAGCGGCGATGAAACCGAAGACATTGAAGTAGAAGTTTCGCTGTCGGTCAATAACAGTTTTGAATGGATAGAAACCGGCGGCAACACCTTGTACCAACCCTTGGAAGGCGATGCCGTAGTGGACATGGGCATCAGAGGGATGACGGCGAGGGTGAAGTAGATTTGTGAATGGTGAATGGGCAATTGTGAATGGTGAATTGTGAATGGTGAATGGTGAATGGTGAATTGTGAATGGTCAATCGCAAATCCGCCGCCGTTGTCTGTGTCCCCACAGACAACCCACACAATAAAAATAACCCACTACCCCCTATCGCCAAAAAACTTTCCCTATCTTTCGGCACTTATCAGCTAAAATAGGGGAAAATCTATGGTTAAGCCAATTCTTAAGTTCGCCGTTTCTTTATTGATTACCATCAAAGTCATTTATCTGCTCAATACATCTCCGGCAGAGTGGCTCATCATCGGATCGAGGCTCAAAGACAGCCCGGCAGCAATGTTGCCTCCGGTTGGTAAATTCTTAGACCCATTTAATGGTTTTTGGCAAAATGCCGAAGGAGCAATCCCCGTATTGCCCCAAACAGCTACGCTCAAAGAATTGCAAGCCCCCGTAGAAGTGGTGTTCGACGACCGCCTCGTTCCGCATATTTACGCCCAAAACGAGCACGACCTATATTTTATGCAAGGGTATATTACCGCTACCCAACGGTTGTGGCAAATGGAATTTCAAACCCACGCCGCCGCCGGCCGCATTTCCGAAATTGTGGGCAACAAAGCCATAGAATTTGACCGCGAACAACGTTTCAAAGGAATGACCTCATCCGCCGAGCGATTGGTGGAAGCCATGAAAAGCGATGAATTGGTGCACAGCATTACCAATGCCTACGCCGATGGGGTAAATGCCTATATCAGCCAACTCTCCTACAAAGACCTGCCCATCGAATACAAGCTCCTGAACTACCAACCGGAACCTTGGACAACCGTTAAATCGGCATTGTTGCAAAAAAAGATGGCAGACGACCTGACCGGAAACAACTCCGACATTCAGTTGTCGAACATCGTTACGGTGTTTGGTAAATCCGCCGCCGACCTGCTCTACCCTGAGTTTATCGAAGGTCAAGACCCCATCATTCCGGCCGGCACTAAATGGGATTTCACCCCTGTTGAGGTAAAAAAATCGAATGCATCGGTAAAAGACACCACTAAAACCGGCTATAATTTCCCTTTAGACCATCGCGGCACTCGCCTTTCCGCCCCACAACCTCAAACAGAACCCACCGTTGGCAGCAACAATTGGGCAGTCAGCGGCAGCAAAACCCAATCGGGTAAGCCCATCCTATGCAACGACCCACATTTGCAACTCAACCTGCCCTCTATCTGGTACGAAACCCAACTCTCTGCTCCCGGCATTAACGTTTACGGCGTAACCATTCCCGGCGGGCCGGGCATCGTCATCGGGTTCAACGAAAACATCGCTTGGGGCGTAACCAACGCCGGAGTGGACGTAAAAGACTTTTACAACATCTCCTTCAAAGACAACACCAAGACAGAATACCGATACAACAATACATGGAAAGCCTCCACCCAACGCATCGAAACCATCAAAGTCCGGCACGAACCCGATGTGATTGACACCGTTACCTATACCCATCTCGGCCCCGTCGCTTTTGAGGACTATGGTGAATACAAACAAAACCTCGCCATGCGATGGAAAGCACACGAGCCATCCAACGAGTTCAAAACCTTCTACCTCCTCAACCGAGCGAAAAATTACAGCGATTACGAAGCCGCCCTCGCCTTCTACGAATGTCCTGCCCAAAACTTCGTGTTTGCCGACAAAGACGGCGACATTGCAATCTGGCAACAAGGGCGTTACCCCCTCAGATACAAAGAACAAGGTAAGTTCATACTGGACGGAAACAAACCCGAAGACGAATGGCAAGGGTTCATCCCCAAAGAACAAACGCCCCATATCAAAAACCCTCAACGGGGCTTTGTCAGTTCTGCCAACCAACATCCCACCGATGCCACCTATCCTTATTACTACCAAAGCAACGATTTTGAGTTTTACCGAAACCGCCGCATCAACCGCCGCCTTGCCGAAATGAATAAAATCACCCCGCAAGACCTTCAAAAACTCCAATTAGACAACTACAACCTCCAAGCTGCCGAAAGCCTTCCCATCATGTTGAGTTACCTCAAACCCGACGAACTGAATGAAGTGGAGACAACCGTTTTTAATGCCCTGCAAAGTTGGGATTACTATAATGATGCAGATGCTTTAGCTCCTTCACTCTATGAAAACTTCTGGCAAAGCCTGCTTGCCGATATTTGGGACGAACTCGGCAACCGTCCCGATAATTTGGCCATGGTATATCCCGAAAACGGCATCACCATTCAACTGATGGACAAACAACCCAATCACGAGTTCATGGATAATCTGAGCACCCCTGAGCGCGAAACCTTAGCTGATTTGGTAAAACCCGCGTACTCAAAATCCATCGTAGCCTTGGCCAAATGGGCAGAAGCCAATCTAAAACCAACCGATTGGGGTAATTTCAAAGGCACTTCCATCCTCCATCTTGCCCGAATAGGAGCATTCAGTAAAACCGATGTTTATTGCGGCGGAAACTACGGAGTGGTCAACGCAACAGGAAAAAGAGCCGGCCCTTCATGGCGAATGGTTGTAGCCTTTACCGACAACGGCATAGAAGCCCAAGGCGTTTACCCGGGAGGTCAATCCGGTAATCCCGGAAGCCCCAACTACACCAAATTTGTGGACACTTGGGCAAAAGGAGAATACTACCCTTTGCGCTTTGTAAAAACGCCCGATGCGTTCAAAACAGGAGAATCCTTCGCCGTTCAGCAATTTAACCCCACCAAAAATTAAATCAATCAGATGAAAACAACACCCATTATCGCCATTTTATCGGCCATCTCAGCATGGCTTTTCCCTTGGTGGAGCGTTGCCATCGCCGCCGGATTGGTAGGGGTAATCGCCAACCTCAAAAACGCAGCAATTGCTTATGCCGCAGGGTTTGCCGGAGTAGGATTGGCATGGAGCAGCTATATCATTTATCTAAATTTCCAAAATCAAGGATTACTCCTCAGTAAAATTGCCGAAGCCTTCTCCCTCCCCGCATCCGGCTACCTCATCGCATTGACCATCCTAATAGGAAGCATTGTCGGCGGTTTTGGGTGCATGACCGGAGTGCTATTAAGAAGGGTCATCGAAAAAGGCCGCTCTCAAAATCCTTAATTCAACTTAGCCATGCCTACCCGAATGTCTGTAAAACCGCTATTACTGCTACTGTTATGCCTCAGCATAGCCATCCAAAGCGGCTGCAAAAGCAGTAAGAAGGTAACCCAAAAAACCAATAAACCAAAAGCAGAACAGCCTAAACCTCCACCAAACGTAGAAGAAACCGAAGAAAGCATCGCCCTAAAAAAACTGGCAACCATGACCTTTAGCGACTCGGCAGTGGTCGAAAAGGTACAAATCATGCTATACCTCAATGGCTATAAACCGGGAAGAACGGACGGCATCTTAAAACAACAAACCGAAGAAGCCTTAAATGGTTTTCAATCAGACAAACAATTACTCATCGGCGACCGAAGTATTAAAACCCTAGAAGCCCTTGGCGTTCATTGGCTAGACTTTAAAGTGGAGGATATTCAGCAAAATTTAACCCAAAAAGGCTATAACCCGGGACCAATTGACAACATGATTGGCCCAATGACCCGAACCGCTTACCTCGAATTTCTTAAAAACAATCATTTTGATCAAACCGAACTGATTAACCAAGAAATCAGAACCGCTTTGTTCAGTAAAGACCCAAAATACATTTATCAAAAGGAAGATGAACTGCAAACAGAAGCCGATAATCTTGCCGATAAAATATCACAAACCTATATTTTCATTCCGATTGTATCCCTTTCAAAAGCAACGGTAAGAGATGTGCAACAAGCCCTAAGTGCCAAAGGCTACGATGCCGGACCCTACACACAAACGGCTACTCCACAATTCAAAGATGCCCTCAATCAGTATCAAATAGACAAGAAATTACCTCTCGGCGACATGAACGAAGACACCTTGCGCTCGTTGGGCTTCAAAGATGAGTAAAACAAAAATCCACCTCCGACAAAACCGTCAAAGGTGGATTTTTGTATAAGGCCAATAGTTCGTTAAGAATTACGCAGCAATACACCCACAAAATAAGCGTTCTAAGACTTTGAGGTGAATTTTTGCAACTTACTCATCATTGATAAGATGTCAAAAATACGGTCAATTAAAAATTGGTTATGAAACCTTATTACCTTAGTAACAACATGGCATCAAGTAAAATCGAAAACCTTATTACCTTATTGAAACTCGGTTCATAAGGTAATAAGGTTTAGATGATATGCTTTTATTTTGTTACTAAGGTAATAAGGTTGTGAAGATAAGTTGATTACCAAACTTTATCGCGATTTGGCAAAAGTATATTATGACAATAATTCACTGATTTGATAACGAACTGTTGTAAAAGGTAAAAGGTTATGCTTATGCCATCACGCTTTTGTAAGCAGGATTGTAAAGCATCAAGTAGCGTTCTTCTCCTTTGCTGTTATATTCTTTGAAATTGACCCCGCCTTCGTACCATTTTTTAAGGACATCGGCTAACGAAAGCGTATCTTCTTGAGAACCTAAGAAAAAGTATAGGTTGTATTTTTCGCCTCCGTGAGTAAATGAAATCCGGTTTTGAGTGCCTTTAAAGGGGCTTGTAATACCGGCATACCCGTCATAAGTGAGGGTTAAATCTTTCAAGTCTTTAAGTGGCAAGTGATATGCTCTGTCGGAATCATCCCAAGTAAAATCTAGCGTGTCGGAATGAACGTCTAAAGTTCCTTTTTTGTCGTATCGCTTGTGATACCACATCAAAAGGGTTAAAATGGTAAGGAAGATGGTAATAAACGCCAATAAACCATTGGCGAGGAAGAAAGGAGGCGGGTATCCGTTTGCCTGATAATAAGATTTGATAAAGCCGGCCAAAACGACCCAACTTAACACGGGACCCACAACTCTAAAAAATCCGCTTGCTGATTCCTGCTTATCGGGAACAATCAATTCAGTACTAAAATGTGCCATTGTCGTGATGTTTTTGCTTGAAATATATCAACAGCCTTAGTTATTAACGCTGCAAATATAGGGGTAAATCAGAAATTCTTATACCCATTTGTTCAATTACCTCATTTTTTTCTTCTTTTACAACGAAGCATAAGTCAAAAACAAAAGGCACACATTCAAAAACATGAAAGTGTGCCTTCAGAACAGAATAAAACGAACTTATGAAGTTTTACGTGGCTTGTGGTGGTGATGACCTTCTAATCCCAATTTGGTAACAAAACGAGTAAGTTTTGATTTAAGGTTAGCAGCTTTGTTTTTGTGGTACAAGCCTCTTTTTGCTAACTTGTCAATCATACTGACAACACCGGGTAATAAAACTTGGGCTTCACTTTGTTCATGTGTGAGGCGCAATTTTTTAACCATGTTGCGGGTCGTTTTTTTGTAATAGCGATTATGTAAACGCCTTTTCTCAGTCTGTCTAATTCTTTTTAACGCTGACTTATGATGTGCCATATTGGTAATACTGATTAGTCTTTGATTTAGTTTATTGTTTCGAGGTGCAAAAATAGTGCTTTCATTGGTTAATAAAAAAATTTTAGGGCTATATTTTAAAAAAGATGTGCAAAAAAGTGTTTTGTCTATCTGCAATTACCTAACAATATAAGAAGACTACAAGAAACATGCAGCATTACCCTTGCCTTGTATGGTTAAGATGCAACATGAAAAATTGACAAAACATTCTTTTGCCACAGCAAATAAGTTATTTTTACGCCCGATTTGTCATTTGCGCATTAAATAGAGAAAGAAAAGACACTCCATTTAATTTGTTCAAGATGTCATGGTAATTTGAACTCCAACTAAACAGTATGAAAAAAATAGCTTTTATTGTGAGTGGCCTCATCGGCCACAAGAAGAAGATATTGAAAGATATTGAAGCACATTTTGAGAAAGGCAAGTATTCGTATCAGGTATTTGAAACTAAATTTGCCAATCATGCGCGACAACTTTCGGCAGAGGTTTTTAGGGACGGATACTCCTATATTATTGCCGTAGGTGGTGATGGCACATTTAACGAAGTGGTCAATGGTATTTTTGACGAATGTCGAATATCGGAAGAGGTAAGTGTACGGGAATCGCAATACAATTTTGAAAAACTCAAACAAAGTGTGATTGGTTTGTATCCTGCCGGCTCCGGAAACGATTTTAGCCGCACTTCCGGAATATTGAAATCAGCAGCTTATTTAAAACTATTGATTGACAATAATAAAGAGGAACTGGTAGATGTTGGAATTGGTATGTTTACCTCCCTTTTACCTAATGATCAACAATCAAAGGGTAGCCGCATTTTCGTCAATGTTGCCGATGTGGGTATGGGTGGTGCGGCAACCTTTTACCTCGCTAAAATGAAAAGCAAGTCTTTTTTAAGCCCTACCCTTCAATATGCTAAGGCTATTATTCAGACTTTTCTGACCTATAAAAAACAGGAAGCCGCTTTTATCGGTAAAAATTTCTCTTGGCAAGGTAAACTCATGTCTTTAGTCATGGCTAACGGTAAATATTTTGGTAGCGGTTTAGGCATAGCCCCTTATGCTGAATTGAGTGATGGACAATTATCGGGAGTTGTGCTTGGCGATATTACCATACGACACTATATCGCCTATCTGCCAAAATTGCGAAAATGTGTTCCAATCAACAACCCCCAAATACGCTATTTTAGCGATGAAGAGGTCGAAATACAATCGATGGAAGACCCCCTTTATATGCAAATGGATGGAGAATTGGTTGGAACAACCCCTGCTACAATAGCAGTATTCAAACAATGTATAAGAGTGCTGATGTCGGTTTAGGTGGTTAACTTGAAATGATTCCGTTAATTACGTACCTTTGCTTTCTTAATTTATTCAACAATCTCTTTCGGTTATGGTAACAAAATTTACCTCAGTCTTTACCATATTTATCATCAACTTGCTTACTTTAAATATGCTTGCACAACCAGTTTTGTCTTATTCGGTTTCCATGAGCGAACCACATACGCACTATTATTCTGTAGAAATGAATCTAACTAACGTTAAAACTGATACCATATCGGTTAAAATGGCAGTTTGGACTCCCGGCTCTTATTTAGTAAGGGAATTTTCAAGAAAAGTAGATGGTTTTATCGCTACTGATGAAAAAGGTAATGCGTTGCCGGTGATTAAAACGCAAAAAAACACTTGGCATATTGAGCAAATTGGGAAAGAAGGAGTGGTCAATATTAAATACCAAGTTTACTCCTTTGAACTCAGTGTACGTACCAGTTTTTTAGATTCTGACATGGGCTTTATTAGTCCAAGCAGTATGTTTATGTATGTGAACGGTTTTCAGCAAATCCCCTCTAAGTTAACAATCAAGCCTTTCAAGGGTTGGAATCAAATTTCAACTGCTTTAAAGCCGGTCAACAGTGCCAATAAATGGGTGCTTGATATTCCTGATTATGACACTTTGGTTGACTCTCCAATCCTAATTGGCAATCATGAGGTGATTGACTTTATAGCCGCCGGCATTCCACATCAATTAGCTGTTGCAGGGGCAGGAAATCACGATATTAAGAGAATGGCAATGGATATTCCCCCCATTTTAGAAGCAGCAACTGCTATTTTTGGTGAACACCCCTGTACTGATTATACGTTTTTGCAGATTAACACACAAAACATGGGTGGCGGATTGGAACATTTACATTCCACAGCACTGATGAATCCACGTTGGAATTTTGAACCGGAAAGCAATTACCAAAAATGGTTAGGCTTGGTGGCTCATGAGTATTTTCATCTTTGGAATGTTAAACGTCTCCGTCCAATTGAACTCGGTCCGTTTAATTATGAAACAGAAAATTATACTCGTTTACTTTGGGTGGCCGAAGGATTTACCAGCTATTACGATGACCTCATCCTCAGAAGAGCCAAAGTTTTAGATGCTAAATCTTATTTAGGCATTTTATCGGGCAACATTGCCGGAGTAGATAGCAAACCCGGTTCTTTGGTTCAAAATCTAGCTGAGTCTAGTTTGGATGCTTGGATTAAATACTATCGCCCGGACGAAAATTCCGATAATACAACCGTAAGTTATTACAACGGCGGGGCAATTGTGGCTGCCATGCTTGATTTGCTTATCAGGCAAGAAACGAAAGGCAAAAAAAGCCTTGACGATGTAATGAGGTTTCTCTATGCTGAATACTATAAAAAAAATAATCGAGGATTTAGTGAGCAAGAGTTTATCTCAGGAGTTGAAAAAATAGCAGGAGTTCCTATGACTGATTTTTTCAAAGACCATGTTTATGGCACTAAACTATTTGATTATAATAAATACCTA
The DNA here is from genome assembly GCA_937907475.1 of uncultured Bacteroidota bacterium. Lineage (GTDB taxonomy): Bacteria > Bacteroidota > Bacteroidia > Chitinophagales > UBA2359 > UBA2359. The sequence continues at coordinate 33,673 of CALCIK010000059.1, forward strand.
AATTATGCAGGTTTGCAAATGATAAATAACGCAACACCACAAGGGGCAAATCTTGGAATCAATACCACTATCACTAACAACCAATTGACGATTAGCAAGGTGAAGCGCGGCAGTTGCGCATACAAATATGGGTTAAGTGTAAATGATGAGATACTCGCTGTGAATAACTTTAGGGTTAGCACAGATATTGAGCTGAAAAATGCCATTGCCCGTTATCAAGTAGGAGAAACAGTTGTGTTTTTGGTCAATAGAGCAGGAGTGGTAAAAAGCATATCTGTCCAATTAGAAACGCTAATGGATTTTAGTTATAAAATAGAAAAACTACCCCAAGCTACCTCTTCACAAAAAGCTATCTATCAAGATTGGTTAGGGGAAAAGTTTTAAACCTATTTAACCGATATTACGCAAGCTCTAAAATGTCTAAAAATAGATTACCCGCACGTTTAGATAATTATTCCGCACAATTCGATAGTTTAGTCGGGCGTTTAGATAATTATTCTGCACAATCTGATAGATTAGTCGGGCATTTAGATAATTATTCCGCGCAATTCGATAGATTGGTCGGGCATTTAGATAATTATTCCACGCAATTCGATAGATTGGTCGGGCATTTAGATAATTATTCCGCGCAATTCGATAGATCAGTCGGGCGTTTAGATAATTATTCTGCGAAATCTGATAGTTTAGTCGGGCGTTTAGATAATTATTCCGCACAATCTGATAGGCTTTTGGCCTATCAGAAACATTATTTTAGGCAATCCGAAAGACTTTGTCGTAAGACAATTACCCAACCGCACAATACCATCTTTTTTTAACTCCTGCTTCTTAAACGCTGACAGTATTATTTAACAAGCGTTTAGCAGTTACCTTAAAATATATGAACTCTGTTTTTTCAAAAATTGCCTTTCTTATATTAGTTGGTCTTTCCCTAATGTTACTTGGAGCTTGTAAGGGTAACAAAACTGAGCAAACCGATTCTGCTAACAAAGGGGAAGGCAAAAGATTTTTGTCCGAAGGACGTTGGCGCGCTACCCTAAACCTTGTAGATGCTGAAAATCTGCCTTTCAACTTTGATTTAATCAAAAATGCTGACGGCAATTATGAAATGATCATTATGAATGCCGATGAGCGAATAAGGGTGAATGATATTGTCATCAAGGAAGATTCAATTATTATGACCCTACCTGTTTTCGGTTCGCAAATTAAAGCCAAGTTCAACGACCGTAGAATTTTGGGCAGTTGGCATAATTATGCCAAAGGTCCCGACTATCAACTCAACTTCCATGCAATTTATGGCGATAGCACCCGTTTCGATGCCCCTTTGGTAGAATTTGATGCTACCGTAAGCGGACGGTGGGCGGTGATGTTTATTGCAGACGACAAAAAAAGCAAAACCGATGCCATAGGTGTTTTCGAGCAAGAAGGAAGGCGTGTTACCGGAACTTTTTTGACCTCCACCGGCGATTACCGATATTTAGAAGGGATCATAGCTGACCGTGACTTGATGCTATCGTGTTTTGATGGTGCTCATGCTTTCCTTTTTAAGGCGTATGTCAATGACGAGGGGGATTTGGATGGTCAATTTTGGTCGGGCAATCATTCACATGAAATTTGGAAAGGGATTCGCGATGATACCGTTTCACTGCCTAATCCATATCAAGTTACTAGGTTAAAAAAGGGGAAACAAAACTTAGACTTTTCTTTCCCCGATCTTGATGGAAATCAAATATCGCTTTCTCAAAAAGAGTTTGACAATAAAGTAGTGATGGTACAAATTATGGGTACTTGGTGTCCAAACTGTATGGACGAAACTGCTTATTACTCAGAAGTTTATCGCCAAAACAAAGATAAAGGGCTAGAAATTGTAGCGGTTGCATTTGAAGCGGGTGAAACGCTGGAGCAAGCAAAACCTGCCTTAGAGCGATACATTAAACACTACGATATTCAATACCCCGTCGTCTATGGAGGCAAAGCCTCAAAAACCAAAGCTTTAGAAGCATTACCCATTTTGGAGAGTTTCACCTCCTTCCCCACAACTATTTTTATTGACCGAAAGGGAAAGGTTCGTAAAGTCCATACCGGCTTTTTAGGACCGGCAACCGGCAAAGATTTTGAAGACTACAAAAAGGAGCTAAACACTTTATTGACTAATCTGCTTGCCGAAAATATTTAAAATTGTCTTCCCTATCGTTCTATGACGCACCATTCTAAAAGTTTATCAAGATTCTTCATCCGCTCTACATGGATTGTTAATGTTGAATATGCCGCACTATTGGTCAGTTTCATTTGCCTAAGTGCATGTTTTTCCGGTGGGAAAACTAAATCTAATCAGAATATGACCGTTCAACCTGAAATGACCACTGTTTTGTATCGTTATGCCGATGGCAATGGCAACCGCTATATAATTAACCACAGGAATTCGGACGATATTGAGTTTGAATATGTTCCTGTTAAGCCTATTGAAAGTTCAAGCGGGGAGTATAGCGGTGGAGTTGTAGTTAAGAAAAAAATTACCACCCAAGAATTTGAACAGGTTAAAGAAGTATTTAATAAGGCTAAAGCCGATGTTTCTGCTCATACTTCCGTTAGAGCAATGGGTACAGGGCACTTAACCATTCAGGAAAATAATGCCGTTACCCTCGATTTGATACTTTCCTTTCGCTCTCCGGCACAGAAAGCGATGGAGGAAGTCTTCAATCAATTCAGGCAGTAAATCAATTCCATACCAATTTTTCATCAGCAACCTATGTTAAATTGGCATGAACGGCCAGCCAAATACAAGGAGGGGTTTGTGAAGTATAAATCACACGATGTCGGCGAAGTGCAGGAATGAATATGGCTTGTCCTGCTTCAAGGGTTAATGCTTCACCATCTTCTTTATCAAACAATAAAGTTGCCTTACCTTGTAGCAACAATACCCATTCATCCGTGCTTTGTTCATACCAAGAACCCGATTCTGTAATGTGCCCATTGGAAATAATTCTTTCAACCAAAACTCCCTTTCCTGCTGCTAAAGTTTCAAAAATTTCAGGTTGTTCTTCGGGAACAGGTAAAGGAATTGGGATTTCAAATAAATTGGTGATGAATGGCAGCATTGGGAGATTTGTTAAATGATGATAAATTTTTTAAAAAATATTTACAAATCCGTGCAAAGTTCGAATTCTTACACAATAGTATCCATTTATCGTCAGATAAAAGATAAGCCCGCGAAATAGATTGATAAATTCTCAATACTATCAAAACGAAACAATGCGCTTACTTTTATGTTTTTTCATGCGAATTAGCCAATAACAGATCATTCACCTCAACAAAGTAAATTTTAAAAAAAATATGTACACAGGTAAGGAGTTTAAGTTTATTCTTCTTTGGCATTTTGCCCGCAAAAACTTACTAAGAACTTTTTTCATCAGTTTGGCAGCTGTTCTTTTGTATAAGTATATGGGATTTACATTTGTAGCAGTTCCATTTTTACCGATTGGAACTATTGGTACGGCAGTGGCATTTTATATCGGTTTCAAAAACAACCAAGCGTATGACCGGCTTTGGGAAGCAAGGAAGCTTTGGGGGGGATTAACCAACACGAGCCGAAATTTTGCAACCCAGCTAATTGCGCTTGTAGAAGATAAAGCGGTGGTAAAGGAATTGCTGTATCGGCACATTGCCTACCTCAATGTGTTGCGATTGCAATTACGCAAAACCATTATTTGGGCTACGAGTAAAGACAATTTGCATCAAACTTTTAGAGGCGAGCGCGCAGAATTAGAGGAGTTTGATGAAGGCTTTAGAAAAATCCTTCAAGAGAACAATAAGATGCAATATTACGAATCTCTGAAAGGCAAGAACAATATTGCATCGGGTATTCTAAAAGCACAGATTGCCGATTTGACCCGTCTGAAACGCGAGAAAAAGATAGACGATTTTGAACACAGCGATTTGGTGCGCCATATCAATGAACTATTCAATCTTCAAGGAGGATGTGAGCGCATTAAATTCACTCCTTTATTCAGACAATATAGTGTCTTTAGCCGCGTGTTCGTAACTATTTTTATTTATTTGCTTCCTTTCGGCTTGTTAAAAGATTTGAGTAATCTTGCAACATGGGGAACTTGGTTGGTCATCCCATTTTCGATGCTGATTTCCTGGGTGTTTTTTACCATGGAGCAAATTGGCGAGTTTTCGGAAAACCCATTTGACAATTCGGTAAATGATATCCCTATTACTTCAATTTGTCGCAATATCGAAATTGACATTAAAGAGTTTTTAGGCGAAACGGATTTACCTCCTAAGTTAAATCCTGTTGATGATGTGTTATTGTAGATAAATCCCTTTGGTGAGATAGTTCGATAATCACCCGTTCTCTTAACTACTCTTTACAAAAAGTTTCCGCTCCACTATTTTTCGCTCAAGCCCACAAATCTATGAAACCCCATATTGTTTTTACCGTGATCAACGATTTGCATTACGACCAACGAATGCAGCGAATTTGCACCTCTTTGAGTAATGCAGGATATCGGGTAACGCTCGTTGGCAGAGTTATTGAAAAAGAAAAGGCATTACCCAAAAGGAGCTACCGGCAGATTAGGTTCAAAATGACTTTTAATAAAGGGAAATTATTTTACCTGACCTACAACCTGCGATTGCTTTGGCATCTGCTGACCAACCGTTATGACATTTATGGTGCCACCGACCTAGATACTTTAGTTCCCCATTTTATTGCCGCAACCATAAAAAGAAAACCTTTTGTTTACGATGCTCACGAGTACTTCGCTCAATTGCCCGAAATAGTTAACAGACCTTTGGTAAAATGGATATGGAAAGCCATAGAACGTTTAGTCGTTCCTAGAACTCGTTACGCCTATACCATCAACCAATCTTATGCCGATTTATTTCAACAGCAATACGGCACGAAGTTTGAAATCATACAAAATGCTGCTGTTTTGAGGGAAGAAACCCTGCCCGTTGTTAATAATCACCGCAAATATATTTTATATCAGGGGGCGGTCAATGTGGGCAGAGGGGTGGAAGAAATGATAGAAGCCATGCAATACATTCCTGATTGCGAGTTGTATATTTGTGGCAAGGGCGATGTGTATGAAGATTGTGTGCAACTTGTCAACCAACTTGGGTTAAACGAAAAAGTGCGGTTTATGGGTTTTGTACAACCCGATGAGTTAAGGCAAATTACCTTGAACGCCACTATCGGGTTTACCTTTTTTACCCAACAAGGGGAGAGCTATTATTATTCTTTGGCAAACCGTTTTTTTGACTATTTCCATGCCGGTATCCCACAACTTTGTGTGAATTTTCCTGAATACAAACGCATTAACGATGAGTTTGAAATTGTCCTGCTTTTGGACGATTTATCACCCAAAACCATTGCAACTGCTGCCAACAAACTCTTAACCGAAACAGCATTATATCAACGTTTGCGTCAAAATTGTTTTGCTGCACGAAAGGTGATAAATTGGCAAGGAGAAGAAAAAAAGTTGATTGCCTTTTATGACAAAATAACCGTGTAGGATATTCTTTAACTTGCTGCTTATTTTACCCGTATATTTTGGATACTGCGTTTCTCTTTAAACCACTTTAGTTTGTCTTTAAAAAAGTCGTACAAAAAATAGAAAACAATAGCTACTAAGGCTACATAAAAAAACACCCGCAGCAATTTGAATAAGATGACAAGCAGTATGACGGCAACAACGATGTAAATGACTTTTTGCATAGTTTGAGTAGATTTTAGTCTTTAGACAATTTTTTACTGATAATAGTTCGCTGATTTTTCAAGTTGGAAAAAGAAGACAATAAAAACAATTCTTAATTGACCTTATTTTAGACATCTCCACAAATGATGTTGAGTTATCAAAAAATCACCCCAAATCTAATACAATTATCTTTGGGTTGTATTGCCCGTTAATTGATAACGAACAATCGTTTAATCAAACATTTTACGAAAAGAATATCCGATTATGGTTTTTAAGACGAATAGTAGCAAAGAAATGACCTATGCTGTATAGATTGATTTACCAAATTTTCGTTCGGCTTTACATGGTGTCGGCTGTTTTGTTGGGGCTTTTCCAATCAAAAGCAGCAAAATGGGTGTCGGGACAACGAAATGTTTGGAAAGCATTGGCGAAGGGTTTGCCGCTAAAGGGGAAAAGGATATGGATACATTGCGCTTCATTGGGAGAATTTGAACAAGGCCGCCCATTGATAGAGGCTTTGAAACTTGCGCATCCCGATTTTCAAATCATCTTAACCTTTTTTTCGCCTTCGGGTTACGAGGTTCGAAAGGATTGGGCAGTTGCGGATGGTGTGTTTTACCTCCCATCCGATACCGTAACCAATGCACGCAGGTTTGTTGAAATAGTCGCACCCGATTTGGTCATTTTTGTAAAATACGAGATTTGGTGGAACTACCTGCAGGAGTTGCAAAGGGCACATACCCCTACCCTCTTGGTGTCAGCCGTTTTTCGTCCCGAACAGTTTTTTTTCCGGTGGTACGGCGCATGGTTTCGACAGGCATTGCAAACTTACCGGCGCATTTTTGTACAAGACCTCGCTTCGCAAAAATTGTTGGAAAAACATGGCATCACCCAATCGGTCATTGCGCCCGATACTCGGTTTGACCGCGTTTGGGCAACCGCACAAGAAGGTAAGCATTTGGAGGTCTTAGATTTGTTTGCGGCAGGTGGGCGAGAGCTGATGATTTGTGGCAGCACTTGGCCGGAAGACGAAGATTTGCTGGTAAAGACAATCCATACCTTCCCCGATGAGCTTGCACTAATCATTGCCCCACATGAAGTTTCCGAAAAAAGCATAGCAAATTTGCTTGACCGATTGAAATCATGGAAGACCATTCGATATTCTGAGGCTTTGGACAACAATCATTTTTCGACCGAAGCCAACGGGTACAAGATATTGGTTATAGACAATGTCGGACTATTGGCATATTCTTATCAATACGGGAAATATGCCTATATCGGAGGCGGTTTCGGCTCCGGCATTCACAATGTTTTGGAAGCGGCTGTTTTTGGGTTGCCTTTATTTTTCGGCCCTCGATATGAAAAGTTCAACGAGGCTTCCGCATTGGTCAACTTGGGAGGGGCTTTTGTGGTCAATCGCAGTGAGGATTTGACAACCGCTTTTTTTTCACTTTACCAAACCGAACACGCCTATAAAACTGCTTCGGCAACTTGTCGAAACTATGTGCAGGACAATATAGGAGGCACGGCATTGGTGATGCAAGCATTGGAGCAGTACCTATAACGAAAGGGGTTATTGAAAAATCCTGAAAACAATCCAGGATGCACCGTAAGCGAGAATGGTCATATAAGCCAATTGAACGAAAGTCCATTTCCATGAGTTCGTTTCGCGTTTAACCACCGCAAGCGTACTCATACATTGCATGGCAAAGATATAGAACACTAACAAGGAAAGGGTTGTAGCCGTATTAAATACCGGAAGGTTGGTTTTTGGATTGATTTCACGGCTCATTTTTTGCCTAAGCGTAGTGTCATCGTTTCCGCCCACGCTATATATCGTAGCCATCGTCCCTACAAATACTTCGCGTGCCGCAAAGGAGGTAAGCAATGCGATGCCAATTTTCCAATCAAACCCAATGGGCTGAATGACCGGCTCTATCCATTTTCCAAGATGCCCGATATAGGAGTTTTGCAACCGCGCTTCGGCAATTTTGACATCTAATTCCGTATTGTCCGCCGCCGATGTTTCATACTGACGTATGACTTCGTTCTCGGCATGTTGCATCTTGTCCCCCGGCCCAAAATTGGCTAACACCCAAAGCAACAAAGAAATGATTAGGATAATTTTACCCGCTTCGGTAACAAAAACCTTTACCTTTTGGGCCGCATTGATAAACAGATTCTTCCAATGAGGCATTCGGTAAGGTGGCAATTCCATGGCTAGAAAGCTCAGGTCGTTAGTATGAATAACTTTTTTGAGAATGGCCGCAATGACCAATGCAGCTAATATGCCCGTTAAATAAAGTGCCAACATCATCAAACCCTGTGCGTTGAAAAACCCGATGGAGTAATGTGCAGGAATCAACAAGGCGATTAAGATGGTAAAGACGGGTATTCTCGCCGAACAACTGATGAGGGGCGTAACCATAATGGTCAGCAGCCGTTCTTTGGGATTTGAAATCGTTCGCGCTGCCATGATGGCCGGAACAGCACAAGCCATGCCCGAAAATAAAGAAACCAAGCTGCGCCCGTTCATTCCGAAACGCCTCATCAGGCTATCGGAGAGGTAAACCGCCCGCGCCATATAACCTGTTTCCTCTAAGATGCCGATAAGCAAAAAGAGGATGGCGATTTGCGGCACAAAAATCACAATACCACTCAAACCTGCAAGCAGTCCGTCCGTTAACAGGGAAGTCAGCATACTGTCGGGCAAATAGAGTTCAACCAAACGGCTTGTTTCAGAAAAAAACTGCTCAATCCAATCCATCGGATAAGAAGCAAAACTAAAAATGGCCTGAAAAATGCCGAACAAAACGAGCACAAAGAAAATTAACCCGCCAATAGGGTTGGTCAACCATTGGTCTATTTTGTGTGTAAAGTGCTTGGTTTCCTTTTGTTCCGGCTTTACCGTTTTTTGAATGATGGGCATGATTCGGTCAAAGCGTTGCATGGTATCGGCAATCTGTGCATGAAGGCTTTGAAACCCGAATTGATTAGAAAGCTGTTTTACCAAAGTTGTTTCTTTCTCCGATAAAAAAGGCAAATGTTCAAAGTGTTCGATGACTAGGGCGGTTTCATAATAGTTGCTCCTCCCCGATTGTTCCATGACCGTATTCAACATTCGCGATTCTATTCCTGCAACATGAGTCATAAAAAGCGGGGCAAGGGGCGGGTTTTGTTGAGTCAGATATTGTTTCACATCGTTCAGCCCTTCCCCCGTTCTTCCGTTGATGACAAAAACCGGAATTTGAAGGGTTTTCGAGAGTTGTTCATAATCTATTGTGGGCACATCTTGGTCGGATAAATCGGTCATCGTGATGCCCAATATCACGGGATACTGCAAACATATCAGTTGGGTAAGGAAAAGTAAATGCCTTTCTAAGTTGGCAGAATCGGCAATATAGAGAAGGTTTGGTTTATCGGCCAATGTATCGGGGTGAAGCAGGGTTTGCAACACAATAAACTCCTCAGCCGAAGTGGGGTGAAGACTATATGTGCCGGGTAAATCCACCACTTCCATCGTCTTGCCGTTGGGCAAGGCAGTATGTCCGGTTTTCTTATCCACCGTAACCCCCGCAAAATTGCCTACTTTTTGATACAATCCGGTAAGGCTGTTAAAAACCGAAGTTTTACCTGAGTTGGGGTTCCCAACGAGGTAGAGTTTTTTGGAATGAAGCATGTTCATTTGTCAAGTTCGGTTTCAACGATGATTTGTGCTGCTTCTTCCGCTCGAAGGGCTAAGTAAAGTGTTCCTACCTGCACATAAATGGGGCTATTCCCTATCGCTTTTCGGAGGATGGTGATTTGTTTACCGGGCAAGCACCCCAATTGCAATAATTTGACCGTAAGAGGCGAGGTTTGAATGGCAGTGATCAATGCAGGCTTATTGAACAGGAGGGAATCGGCAGTTTGAATGGGAATCATCGTGAGGCGGATTGTTTATTTATACTCATTCTAAATAACAAAGCAAAGGTAGTTCTGTTTTTAGAAAAAGCAAATATTTATTCACCTAAAAGAGAATGGGGTGCTTAGTCTGTTAGTTTTTCTTTTGGTATTTTTCCTCAAATACTTCTTCCAACTTTAACCCTACAAGTTCTTCGACATTGATTTTGGCAATTTTCAGATTGGTTTCTGCTTGCAGTTTACTTTCCCGCGATCGCAAATAAACCTCCGTAGCATTGTTCAGTTCAGAAAGTTCCCCCTTCCCAAGTTCCATATTGCTTTTGGCCAATAAATAGGAGGAGTATAATTCTTCGACCGCTTGGGCGCGGATTTTAAGGATTTCCAAAGCAAGCAGATATTGTTCATAACGGCGGGTAACTTCGCCACGCAAAAGGAGTTTTGCCTGATTGGTTTCGCTCACCGCAATGTCCGATTTATACTTGGCAATGTTAACATTGGTTTTGCGGTTAATCATGGAACCGATATTGAGCGTTGCCGAAAGATTGTAGCGCGGGAAAAACACATTTTCACTGCCCTGACTACTTCCCCAGTTGGAAATATTAGCTTCATTAAGGTTAAAAGAGGCGTTGATATCTTTTGTCCATTGCAATTGAGCCAACTTAATTTCTTCTTGTTTTATTTTTTCTTCCAATTGCAAGCCTTCATATTGCGGATTGTTCATCCAAGCCAATTGCAAAAGCACCTCTACATAATCTTTGGCACGAGTTTCCAAGGGAGGGATAACTTTGTTAAAGTCGGTTTTCTGCGCTTGTAGCGAGATGGATACTAAAAAACAAATCCCTGTAAAAGCAATTAGTTTGGAAACAATGTGGGGTATATGCGTTTGCATAAAATAAGACATTTTTGGCTAATGGTAAACAGTAAAAGGTATCAATGAACATAGTTAGCCCATTGCCCTATCTGATTGGATAAAAATGTAGCAATTTTAATGCCTAAACAATTTGAACTTGCCATTCAAGCAGCTTAGACGATAGCTTATATTGACTATCAGCAGCATAATAGATAAAAGATATTGTCATGCCGCCTATTACTTACTTCCATCTGCCAAAACAGGCTGTTGGAAATAGTTTCTAACATAGCGAACTATTCTTTTGGTAAAAGCCATTAACAGATTACCATCATTCAACAACCTTCGGTCGCTTGTCCAAACTCTTTGGTTAGTCGAAACCAATTGAACTTTACCAAGTTGGCTGAGTTCCAGTGCCATCCAACCATCTTCGCTTCGCAAGGTTACTTTTCGGTTAAGGTCATGTTTAAACCCACCGACCGATAAGCCGTCTGCCCGCCGGTAAGCAAAGTTGAACCCCATCACATTCACACATTCGTTGTCTTTACTCCTCAACGAAAAGGCTATTTCCGCCATGATTTCGTGAATGGCCAACCCAATACGTGTCAATCTGCTTCGATTGTAAGGAACAAATGAATAGCGACCATACACACAAGCAATATCGGGACGGCTCATCAAGACATCAATAAAACGGTTTCCCCATTTGTCGGGATATATGCTGTCTGCATCGGCACTCAATATATACGTTCCCTTTGCAGCTTCTAAGCCGGCTTGTCTGGCATAACTAATTCCTTGCCGTTTTTCATAAACGCTCTTCACCCCACAGAAATCAAGAATATCCTGAGTGCCGTCTGTCGAGTTATTATTAGCTACAATCAATTCAGTCGGATACTTGGGCTTTAGCTTTGAAAGAGACGAAAGCGTTTTAAGTAAATCGGCTTCTTCATTATAAGCCGGGATGACAATAGAAACGACCGGATTGTCTTGTTGAAATTGTTTTAGCCCATCAATGATAGGCTTTAGTTCCAATGGGACTAACCCGATTTTAGTATCACTAAGTTTTTTACGGTCAATACCTTGCATGTCATGCCGGATGACCCAACGGGGGAGTAAAAATCTTTTTAGCATTGAAGCGGAGTTTAATAAGGGGAATAGATAAAGGTGAAAAGTGCTGCACGATAGTAAGTGCTTGAAAACAATCAATAGAAAGTTATGGGTTAATCAAAGAAGGATTAGGTAAATCGTTATTTAAGGTATGAAGTGCTGTTTCTTGGTCAATCTGCCTAAGTCGCACCATAGCAGCTACGGAAATGTAGTAAATGATGCTGTTAGGGAGCAATACAATTGCTTCTTGAGGATAATTGGCAACGGTCAGCAAAACGAGGATGATTAAAAATGCTAAGGAATATGTTTTTACCTGTTGATTTTTGCTTCGCAGGTAAGTCCGCACCCCCAGAACTAACACGCCAAAGGTAAAAACAGAAAAGAGCAACAACCCAATCCATCCTTGTTCAACCGCAATTCGTATCAATCCACTGTCAGGCGGGAACTTGGAAAGTTCTGAATTGGGAGAAAAACGTTTTCCCCATTCACCTGTGCTTCCTAACCCTCCACCGATAGGGTGGCTTTGGATAAAAGGCTGAATATTTTTCTGATTGTCGAGGCGCAATTGCATGGATTCATCTTTTGCGGGGGTAAACGCTGAACGAACGCGGTATAGCGTAGCATTACCCGGCGATTTATAAACCACAACAGCCCCTAACACTAAAAGAATGGCGGAAATGATGATTACTTTAGGCTTAAAGGTGATAAAAGTGAATAAACCCAAGCCCAAAGGTACTAAAACAAAAGCTGCGCGAGTACCGGAATACACCATAGCAATCACCATGATAATGGAAGAAACGAAGAGATAGATCCGTTTTACCCAACCAAAACTACCGGAAGTAGAAAGTGCGAAACAAAAAACGCCCATAAATGAGGTAATGATGCCAAAAGTGGTGGGGTCAGAGAGGAAAGAGAACTTTCTAAATCGCCCCCATTGATAGATAAGTTCGTAACGTTTTTCATCAGCATTTAACCAAGCCCATTCTACGTTATTAAATCCAAAAAACTCTTGGTAAATACCATACAGGGCAGCCAATAAGGTTAAAAAGATGAGCAGATTGACAAATATGGCAATGCTCTTAATGTTGTTAAAGGAATATAAAGCAACAAAGTACAAGAGCGTAAGCCCCGCCATTCCTCTGACGGTATAGAACCATGCCATTTGCGATTCAGCCCAAGGATTTAGGACTTGCAATAAGTTAAAGGCAATCCAAATGAGTATTAAGACAGTAACAGGGTGTTTCAAAACGCTTAGATTGCGCTCAAAAGATTGGCGAATGAATATGCCGAAGAATAGGAAAAAGGTGAAAACATCTAAAAGAATCCCAAGCGGAGGCTCTCCGGTAAGGTATTTTTTCGCGCCCATGACGAAAAAAGAAACCATCAGCAAGACGCTCAAACCAAACAATGGATTGAACAAACAAGCCAATAAAGCAGGTAGCCCTATGATGAGAGTCAAAAGGGCAGTGCCGATGGTAATTTCGGATGTAGCGGTTAAATAAGCTACTCCCAATGAAGCCCATAACAAAATCATTGCACCAATCATCTTGCCCGATATGGGCATGGTAAACCCTGATTTATCAGGATTATTTGAGCGATGTGTTTGACTGAGTACGTTAAATACGTTGTCGTTCATGATTTTTGTTTCTTGCTTTAAGTTGAATACTTGCTAATCTGTAAAATAGTGGGAACGGAACAAGGTCCGTTCACCACTTGTAAACCGCTCAATTTAGAAATAGACTATTTTTGCAAATAGCCCGAAACAAACAAAGAAAAATAAAATAATCAGTACGACTTCTATCAATTGTTGCATGGGTGTAAGGGTGTAGCGTTTGTTCATTGGGCGGTTAGTTAAAATGTCTATTGTCTTGAGTCTTCGGTTTTTGTCTTTGTCTTTGTCTTTTGTCTTTCGTCTAATGTCTTTCGTCTAATGTCTTTCGTCTAATGTCTTTCGTCTAATGTCTTTCGTCTAATGTCTTCAATCGTAAATCCCCAATCTATTGATAAATCGGCTTGATGGGTCGAGAATAGTTATCGTTAGTGTTTGTCGGTATAATGCTTTCCCATTGTTGAGTCGAAGCATCGTATTGTTTGATGACCTTGGCAGGATTACCGGCAACAATACTATACGGAGGAACACTTTTTGTTACTACGCTGCCGGCAGCAACTACCGAATGTTTACCAATAGTAACTCCAGCCGTTACGACTACATTAGCACCAATCCAAACCTCATCTTCAATCACTATCTGAGCAGTCGTACAAGGTTGTTTGCTAATGGGCAAACTAACATCTTTATAGCTATGGTTTAATCCCGAAAGCACGATATTTTGTGCCAACATCACATCATGCCCAACACTCACCGGACCGATGAGAACACAGGAAAGTCCGATACGAGTGCGATCGCCGATTGTTACAGCCCCCATACCATTGTTGATGGTTGCAAAATCTTCTATGGTCGAATTGTTTCCAAGTTTAAAAGCATTGAAAGGCAAGACATCTAACCGCGAATAGCGACAAATGCGAGCGTTCTTTCCTTTTGAGTGGAAAAAAGGATTGACAAAAAGGCTTACCCACCATCTTGGTCTTGCCTGATTAGTTGGTATTAAAGCCCAAAGCGCGAAAGCCTTTAATGCGGGGCTGGATTTAATGAGTTGTTTTAAGCGGTTCATAACGGGCAAATGTTTGGGGTTCGTTAATAGCTAAACGCTTCTCTATGAGTTGCAACAGTTCTTGCGTGCGTACTTTCCAACTGTTTTTACTCGCTGATTCAATTCGTTGTTGTTGCAATTTCGGTGTATCGGTAATGATGGCTTCTTGTATTGAAGTGGCAAATTGCTTGGGGTTATCTTTTAGATGAATAACGCTGTTAAACATTCTTATGTCTTCTGAAAAAGCTGTACTGACAACAGGTTTACCTGCCGAAAGATATTCGTTCACCTTGAGCGGGTAGATACTTTTGGTTAATGTATTGCATTGAAACGGAATGATGCAACAATCGAAGTGTTGCAAATAGGCCGGCAGTCGTTCAATGGGTTTGGGAGGGATAAACAACATATTGGGTTGTGGCGGCAGTTCGGCATCTGTACATTGCTTTTTGCCAATAAACACAAACAGCTTGTCGGGATGCGACTTTACCACTTCCGTGAGCAAATTAAAATCAATTCGAAGATGGCTGATGTCGCCAATATAACCAACCATTGGGCTGTTACCCTTTGGGTTAGCCGTTTTCAATTCATCCGGCAGGTCGTATTTTTCCGTTGCAGCCTGATGAAAGAGTTCAAAATTGGCAGCATTGGGCAAATATTGCACTTTCGTAGCTTGGGTACTCAGCTTTCGGGTTAACTCGCGACTGGTGGCTAAATTCAGATGCGCTTTTAGCAAGGCTTCTTGTTCCAATCTAATCCCATGTTTGGCGATGTATTTTTCTTGACTGATATCGTCTGTGGATTGGTAAACATGAAGGAGTGGTTTGATGTCATCGGGTAAACTGCAACAGTAAAATGGGTCGAAAGAATTGATAAACACAAATTTCTTTACCCCAAAATCGGCTATGGTTTGTCTGATAGATTGGTAAACAATCCGGTCATTCCTGTTTGACAAAAAATTATACAATCTCCCTTCCGGCAACGCATTGATAGAAAGGGTCAGTCGGGGTGTTACCACGTTAAAATTATCGGGCAATCCTTCTATTTTTCGATAAGGATTCTTCCCATGTAATAAAGCAGCTTTTCGGTTTTGAATACGAGGTGAACGGTATTGAGAAATAAAGTCTTTGACCGTAAACGGGTGGTCAATATAAAATACCCGATGTGTATTAGATAATTCTTTGGCTATGGAATAAATGGTAGAGGAATACACATCGTCCCATCGGCACATGGTCAGTATGAAAATATCGAAATTTTGATTTTTCATGGCTCTGTGGTTTTGGGATCAGGGGTGCTGTGAATTTTTTTTTGGAGCATGGACAAACATTTGAGATACAGGGTTTCTAATTTCCCGGGTATCTGCAAATAAAATCGCCCAATATACCTAAAGGTATGGAGCAAGCTGATATTGAGTTCTCTATATAAAATGATTTGATTGAGGACAAAAGTAATCGAAAAGACAGAGAGGGTTCCATAAGCTGCTCCCATAGTTCCAAAGCGATGGATAAAGAAGTAGTTGAAAATTAAGTTTAAACCGGCACCAAAGATGACGAACAAGAAATTGAGGCGAGGTTTCCCGATAGAGTCGAAGATGGTTCCAAATTGTCGTGCAAAAGGCAGGAAAAACCCATATAGCGCTGTTATGCGAAGCAAAGGAACAGCATCTGCATACTTACTACCCGCAATGACCCAAATTACCCAATCGGGGAACAAGACAACAAAAGCGATGGCGGGCAATAAGACCGTCAGCACGGCTGCTACCGATTTTTCGTAAAGCTCTTTAACTGCACCTACACCCAAACTTCCGTTGTTTCGGGAACTTTGCGGAAAAACGACTGATGCAGTTGCGGAAACGGGTATTTCCATAAGGTTGTTGATTCGGGTAGCTAAATCATACAAGGCTACTGCTCCCGTTGAAAGGATGGAGCCAAGCATAAACTTGTCAATACTTTTATGAAGCATCGCCCCCATATTTGTTCCGAAAACGAACTTTCCATAATGCAAAAGCTTTTTCACCCATTGGAAATCAATTTGCCGGTTCAGTTGTATGTATTTACGAGCAAAGAGATAGGATATGAAGGCACCAACAATAGCCGCAAGCGCGTGGAAAAGCGTGATACTGAATAAGCTGTTTTTACTAAAGAAATAAGCGGCCACCACCAAAGCAAAAAATGTTCCTTGTCTTGCAAAGTTTGCCCAAAACACGCCCCGAAAGTCAAAATTAGCTTGCTGCAAAAAATTAAATTGGGAAAACGGGATAAGGGCTGTCGTGCTGACGGCATAGAAATAGAGCATGTATTGCAACTGAGGTGTTCGCCACAGATAAGACAGCGCACCGGCAAACAAGAACAATAATGCGATACTTATCATGGTCAACAAAACATTTACCGCCAAAGAAGCCGTACTGATAGTTGCATATTGGCTTTTGTAATCGGGATCATCGGGTTGAAGGGAGGTAAGAAATTTGATGAAAGCATTTTGGATTAACCCATTGCGAGCCACCTCAATAAAGGCAGCAACGGTTAAGAATAAAGCCCATACCCCAAACTCTTCTTTTGACAAAACCCGAAGCAATATCATCACACTTCCAAACCCAAAGAGAACAACCGAGAATTGCTCAAATAGCGTATAGAATGCCGACCGATACCAATATGACGATGTTGCTTTCAAGAAAGGATTTTTTTGTGAATGGTGAATAGTGAATGGTGAATATCAAAAAGTCTTTTGTCTTTTGTCTTTCGTCTTTCGTCTTTCGTCTTTTGTCTTTTGTCTTTCGTCTTTCGTCTTTCGTCTTTCGTCTAAAATCTATTGTCTTACATCTAAACTCATAACTCATAACTAACTCTTAGTTTAAGTTTGTCAATTTCACCTTATTTAAAACGGCACCTAAGAATTTATTACCGCCTTCCGCAGTCGCTAAATGTTTCAGGTAGTTCAAGGCATTGTTATCGTTTGGTTTACAACTGGAATTGGCCGAAAAAACAGCCACAACTTTATCACTATATCGCAACAACTCTTTTGTGTCGGCATATTTATTGATGGCGGCACCCTCCATTAGGATATAGTCAAACGACAAGGCAGCTCTTTCTAAAAATGCGTTGAAGTCTGTTTGACTAAATACTTCGGCGGGAGAGTTGTTTTGTTGTTGCGTAGCCATAACGACCACTCCGTTTGTTAATCTGGATTCTTGGGTAAACAATGTTCCTAGGGTGGTAAACGTACCGTTAAGCAAGTATAAATCCACAAGGCTTTGCAATTCGGCAAGAATAGGTGATGCTGAATTGGATTGACCATTCCTGCTTAAAATTTTGCTGATGGAATTGTTTTTAAAATTGGTATCAATCAATAACACCCGTTTATTATTCCTCATCAAAGCATGTGCAAGTGCTGTTGAAATATAGGTCTTGCCTTCGAATGGATTTAGGCTGGCAAATAATATCCGCCTTCCTCCCGACTCTTCAACAGAGTACCGGAGTTTTCTGATGGCCTCACTAAAGAAATCTTTGTTCTTTTTGTTGCCCCATGCTACTATCCCCGAAAGGAACGACCCATTTACCTGATTAACTGTTTCCAATACCGGCAATCCCGTGAAATTGGTAAAGCGATTGGGGGTGGTATAGGAATTGTCAATAAATGCCAATAAGAATAAAAAAGCAGTTGCCAACATAAATCCCGATGCTCCTGCCAATGCGGTAATCAATCCTTTCTTTGTCGGCTCGGCTTTTTCGGGCAGGATGCCTCGCTCAATAATGTTCAATGGGTTGGTCAACGATTGAACGGCAAACTCGGTAGTATTCAACCGGTTTAAGATTTCCGTGTATTCGGTCGAAAAAGAACTGATGTCTTGCTCCAAGTTGGCAATATCTGCTTCTCCCGAAACCAAACCTGTTGCGCTGCTTCTCAAACGATTCAGTTCTTGGTTAATTGAGATTAGACTGGCTTTTGCAATTTCCAATTCTGTTTCTGCATCAATCTTTTGAGCCTCAATATCTTTTTTCGAGGTGCTGTTTTGCATACTTTGTTGCCCCATTGCGGAGTTTTTGATATGCACCTCCAATTGAATATTCAGTGCGTCTATTTGGCTTTTGAGTTCCTTGTTTTTTGAACCGCCACTGATGTATTGTTGTGTTAGCGTGTTAATACGTTCTTTTGTATTTCCTATCTCACGATTAAACTCGCGCAATTGCGTCAGCGTATGATCGCTCTGATTCAAATGCCGGTTGTAGTTTTTGATTGCCTGCTCATAAGAGGGTATTTTTTGGCTAATCTCCTCGCGTTGCAATTCCAATTCTCTGATTTGCTCAATCGTTGTTTTGGCTTGCACCGTATAGTCCACAACATTATTATTGAGTTTGTAGCGACGCAAACTTTCCACTTTACCGGTCAATTGCCTTTTTTTGTCTTCGGCTAATTGTGTATAATATTGCAGGGAGTTTTTGGTTTGAGCGTTTGTCGCAGCATTATAGGTTTCGGTAAATCTTTCAGACAATGAATTAACCGTAAATGCAGAAAGTGCGGCATTGTTAGAGACAAACTCTACCTTAATATAATCTGTATTGCCTACGCGTTCAATTTTGAGCGATTTTAAAAGGGAAGCATGATCATATCCCAAATCTTTGAGTAATTCGTTGTAAATCTCTCCCATTCTTCCGGGTAGGGCAATAGCTGTTTCATCTTGGTGATTTAGCAACCAATCGGCAATTTGCAGTCTTTCGTTTTCGGTATATTTTCCTGCCGATTCCGGTAGCATCCTAAATGCCTTGTGATTTTGCTCGTAATCATGCAAATACAAGGATTTTGACAACATAGCAAGGCTTACTCTTGAACGCATCATTTCAATGATGGCACTAAGGGTGTTGTCAACGCGGTAAGGTTGAATGTAAGCGGCACTGTTACTCACTTCATTGGGGTTATTGATAACCCCTGTCGAAATTGTAGCAGCAGACTTGTAGTTCAAAGGCTGTTGTTTGGCAAACCAATAAGCTGAACATGCAGAAAAAACTGCAATAAGTATAATCAGCCATTTGTTTTTGTATAGTTTGCCCCATAAAAGTAGCAAATCCATTTTTTGAGCGGTTGTTTGAGTATATAAGGGTTTAGCCTTGTGGCTGTTTTGACGGGTGGATGTTTAAAGCGGTGGGGTAATTAGCAATAGATTTAAAAAAAATTGTCAGTTCAGCTATTGCTGATTACCTTTACCACTTTGTGTTTGTCCATTTTGTCGTTTGTGTTTAATAAGGGTTTGTTTGTTTCTGTTGCAAATATAGGGCAATTAGCACCGAATTTGGTGCTTTGTCATGCCAATGTCAAAAAACAATGACTAATTTCAAGTATTAAAACGAAAAATGTTATACTATTTCGCCATGCTTTAGCTCTTTGTTTTAACCGTTTTTGGAGTTGAAAAAAAGTTACGTAAATTTTGAGTTTTAGTTTCAATCTTGCCTATATATTTTTTGCTTATGGTGTACCAATTTATCTTCTTTTTATGCCTTGCCCTAATAGTTTACACCTATATAGGGTACGGCTTATTGTTATTTTTGCTAATTAAATTAAAGCGTATTTTTTTCAAACCGGCAGAAACTTTCAAGCATGCACAACAAGATCAACCGTTCACCCCGCCCGTAACTGTTTTTGTGGCAGCCTATAAC
The DNA here is from genome assembly GCA_937907475.1 of uncultured Bacteroidota bacterium. Classification (GTDB taxonomy): domain Bacteria; phylum Bacteroidota; class Bacteroidia; order Chitinophagales; family UBA2359; genus UBA2359. The sequence continues at coordinate 53,522 of CALCIK010000059.1, forward strand.
GAAGAAGAATATGTGGTTGAAAAGATCAAAAACACGTTAGATCAACAATATCCGCCCGATTTATTAACCATTTATTTTGTAACAGACGGCTCGACTGATGAAACGCCTCAATTAGTTTCCCAATTTGCCAATATAAAACTGTTTCACCACCCGGAAAGGCAAGGTAAAATTGCGGCGGTCAATAGGGTCATGCCTTTTGTTGCAACACCAATCGTTATTTATACAGACGCTAATACGCTATTGAACCCAAAAGCGGTTGCCAACTTGGTGAAACATTTTGCCGATGAAAAAGTGGGTGCCGTGGCAGGAGAAAAGCGCATTACCGTCAACCAAAATGACGAAGCAAGTGCAGCCGGCGAAGGACTTTACTGGAAATACGAATCGGCTTTAAAAAGATGGGACTCGGAACTATACTCCGTTGTGGGGGCAGCAGGTGAGCTATTCGCCATTCGTTCCGAATTGTTTGAACCTACCCCCGCCGATACCATTATCGAAGATTTTTACAAAACCCTGCGCATTGCGCAAAAAGGCTATCGCGTGGTTTACGAACCCAATGCTTATGCTTTAGAAGCTCCTTCGGCTTCGGTAAATGAAGAGTTGAAGCGAAAAATACGAATAGCTGCCGGTGGTTTACAAGCTATCTACCGCCTACGAGCCTTACTAAATCCATTTCGTTACGGGGTACTCAGTTTTCAGTATATCTCGCACCGGGTTTTGCGTTGGACGCTTGCTCCCATCGCTTTACCGGTTTTGTTGGTTTGTAATGCCGTTTTAGCTCTTCAAAACAATGGGTGGTGGAGTGTTGTCCTAATCGGTCAAATGTTTTTCTATCTTCTAGCTCTTTTAGGCTATATCTTTGAAACTAAGAAGATCAAATTCAAGGTATTTTTTGTGCCTTACTATTTTTGTATGATGAACTACGCAGTTTATGCGGGATTTTGGAGAATCATGACCGGTAAACAATCCGTTTTGTGGGAAAAGGCGAAAAGGGCAAAATGAATTTACGATTTACGATTAAGACTTAAGATTTTAGACTTAAGACAATAGACTTAAAATTTAAGATAATTCAAACAGCTTCTTACATTCATTCGTGCATTCGTGGCTAAACTCTATCTAACTAAACATTCGTGCATTCGTGGCTAAAATCTCTTGCTCACTAACCGATAACCACTAACAATTTACCACTAAAAATGTAGAACTTGCAACGTTTTATGTGTTAACTCCTCAACCTAATACCTGCTTTATGAAAAACTTTTTTCCCTTCCTTTTTTTTGTTTTGTTTTGGCAAACTCTTTCTGCTCAAACTTGTGCTTACTTGGCTTATGATGGGTTTGATTATGATGCCAATGCTCCCCTAAATGGGTTGTCGGGCAGTACGGGGTGGCAGTCTTTTTGGGATGTTCAAAACGCTACTGCTACTGTTCCGGGTTATCAAATTAACAATGGTGCGGGATCGCTTCAATACAACGATTTGCAACAGACGGGACGGTATGCCATTGGCGGCTACCAATATCTTACTTCGGGGCGAATGCTGAATACTTCCGATTCGGGGCCTTTTGGGGTTTATGTTGCCGAATATGAAACGGGCATCGGTACTCAAACGGGGGGAACGCTTTGGACGAGTGTGCTGTTGAGGAAGGATGGCAATAATGGGCAAACGGTTTGGGTGGATTATCACAATAACAATATTGCTTGGTGTTCTAACTGTGCTTCGCAACATATAGCGGTGGGTTATTTTGGGGCAAACTCCGATGTGGCGGGGCAACGGCGTTGGACACTTCGGCTGAACGGTAATTTTTACCCCACCTCTATTCCTGTGGTAACAGGGGCAACAGTGTTTATCGCGCTGCGATTGACTTTTAATGACGGTATTACACAGGTGGATATGTTTGTCAACCCGGCAACATTGGGCAGTAATACCCCAGCCGTGCCGACTATGAGCCAAACAACCGGCTCGGCAAACATTATCAGAAACGTGGCGGTTTATCTGGGAGATGGGGTGGCAAATGGGGCGATTGATGAATTGCGCTTTGCCACTTCCTATCAATGCGTTGCCCCCGATGCAGCTACTTTGGTCAATTTACCGCCTGTGGCGGTCATTTCTGCTGCGCCCGTGAGTGGGCAAGTGCCATTGACCGTCAATTTAAACGGCACTACTTCTTATGACCCCGAAGGGCAGCCGCTAACCTATAGTTGGAACTTTGGTGACGGAACGCCTTCGGCATCGGGAAGCAGCGTTTCGCATGTTTACAACGCCACCGGTCAGTTGAACGTAACCTTGACCGTTACCGATAACCTGGGTTTGCAACATACTACGTATCAAACCCTTACCTTGTTGAACGAATACAATACTTTTTCGTGCCAAACCACGGTAACCGCTTTACAAATGGCAAGTTGCGGTCAAAGCAACGGACGTTTGCGCATCAATGCCGGCAGCAATACTTTTTCGTTGTTGAACAACAGCAATAACCCGATGCCGGTGGTGAGCGGCAACGAATACCATAATTTACCCGTAGGAGCATATCAACTTTTGGTCAACGGCACAAACGGTTGTTCCGACTCCATGCAATTGCATATCCGCACCGACAGTACGACTTGCAATGGATGGCAAGCCAGTATTTGCAATATGGACATTGGCACCAACATGAGCGGTTTTTCGGATTGGGGCGTGGAGCGGCCGATGAAAAACCTGTTTAAACATATCCGGCGCGAGGTGTTGACCTTTTCATCGTCTTGTACCAATTGGAATTGTGGGGTGATCGACGAAATGAGTTTTGATACCGATGGTTATCCCACCCATATTCCACAAACCACTTCGGTTGGGGCAACGATGGTGCGCTATGTCATTTCGGCCGATGGGGGTAATTTGCAACAAGGGCAGCAGTATGTGTTGCTTTACGATGGGGTGGGAACCATTCAAATGCAGGGAGGCATCAATGTAACCGCTAACACACCGGGTCGGATTGCGTTTACCGCACTCAACAACGGCAATCAATGGATACATATTACCGCCTCTACCCTTGGCAATCATCTGCGAAACATTCGCCTGTTGCGTCTTGCCGATGAGTTTGCCGACCTCGATGCCAACCCTTTTTACCAAGGCTTTTTAGACAAAATCGAACCCTTTAAACAGCTTCGGTTTATGGATTGGGGGAATACCAACGGCAATACCAACGAGGAATGGACGGACAGGCTGCCGTTGACCCACTTTAGTTACAGCGGCTCGGAGGGTGTTCCTTACGAAACCATGATTGCACTCGCCAACCTGACCCGCAAAGACGTTTGGATTTGTGTGCCGCATTTGGCCGATGACGATTACCTCGCTCAAATGGCGACATTGTTTCGCGATAACCTGAACCCCAACCTGAACATTTACCTCGAATACAGCAACGAAGTTTGGAACTGGATTTTTGACCAAGCCCACTATAACGACCAAAACCGCCCCTCCAACCTGACTTACGGAAGAGCATCGGCCGAAAGGTCTAAAAACGCCTTTAGAATATGGCACGAGGTGTTTGGCTCGCAAAAAGACAGGGTAAAACGGGTGCTTGGATTGCAAGGAGGGTACAATTCTTTGAACGAACAAATCCTGTCGCAACTCAACGCCGATGATTGGGATTACGGTTCACCGACCCACTATTTCGGATTAGACCATAGCAACACCGCCAATCCCGTTTTAAACGCCGGTTCGACCGTTGCCGATGTGATGCTCAATGCCCAAAACAGTTGGAACGGGTTTAAAAATCTGGTGAAACAAGATTACAACAACGTTCATATTTTTGGAAAAGAGGTCATTACCTACGAAGGCGGGCAACATTTTGTGGGCAATGTTTTTGGCATTCCCTACCCCTACCAACAAGCGATGTGGGATGCCCAATATTCGCCCCTCATGTACCAAATGTACGACCAAATGCTCGATACCATCCGCAATTGGGGCTGCAAAATGGCCATCAACTTTAGCCTTGCCGGGCCGCAAGAAAGTGTTTACGGTTCGTGGGGCGTGGTGAGCGATATAGAAACTCCCCCACCCTATATGACCACCGCCCCAAAATATCAGGCGTTGTTGGACAATATCCCCGTTACCCCCGACCCGTTTATCACCGGCCAAAACGAAGTGTGCAGCAGCAATACCTATATATACACCGTTCCCGAAGTGGTTGGGAATACTTATCAATGGACGGTCATCGGCGGGGTTATCTTATCGGGGCAAGGCACGCCCAGCATCGAAGTGCAATGGCTGCCCGGCGTTTCGGGGACGGTGTTGGTGTCGCAAACGGGGGAATAGTTTTTTTTTTACGATTTACGATTTTAGACTTTAGACTTCTGCATATATTAAGGAAGCCTTCGCTTATAGCGAAGGCTTCCTTTTTCTATTCCCTTTAGGTTGTAAGATAGCATAGTTTGAACCCTAACTCTCACTCTGTTTTACGGAATATATATTCAGTTTAGTCAGTA
>CALCIK010000060.1 GCA_937907475.1 uncultured Bacteroidota bacterium
CTTATTTGCCGAGTTGATGCCCCCACAAAAGAATATAAAGCCGCAACCTCTAATCATTAAACCTCCTCCACACGCAAAACAGCAGCCTACACCAACTGTAACCCCGGCTCCTGCTTCGCAACCTGTAACAGCTAAAAAACAAGTAAGCAAACAATTCCTAACGATATTTTTGCTTGCAATATTTATAGGTGCCGGCATATTTCTAATAAATAATTACAGAGAAAAGCGAAAAGTACAAGCGGCAGCAGAAATTAATTCAAACTTGGTTCTGATACAAGGAGGCACCTATACGATGGGCTGCAAGGACAGCATTTGTCAAAGTGATGAAAAACCGGCACATGCTGTTACTTTAAGTATGTTCTTAATCAGCAGATACGAAGTAACGCAAGCACAATGGAAAGCCATAATGAGTATGTCGGCTGAGATTAGCGACCCGAGCTATTTTAAAGGCTGTAGTCAATGTCCGGTTGAAAACGTAAGTTATGATGATATTCAGAAGTTTTTAATAAAGTTAAATCAACAACATTCACATTCAGGGGGTAAGGGAACTTACCGCTTGCCTACCGAGGCAGAATGGGAGTATGCGGCGAGAGGCGGTAGTAAAAGCAATGGTTATGAATACTCAGGAAGCAATAACTTAGACGAAGTGGCATGGTTTCTAGACAACAGTAGAGGGAAAACCCATTCCGTAGGTGAAAAAAAGCCGAATGAACTGGGTTTGTACGATATGAGTGGCAATGTGTGGGAGTGGTGTAGCGATTGGTTTGGTGAGTATTACGCCCAAAGTGGGGGCACAAGCGATCCACTCGGTCCCGAAACGGGTTTGTACCGCGTGTTGCGGGGCGGTAGTTGGAGCGACGGTGCCGTGTACTGCCGGGTGGCGGATCGCAACTACAACACCCCCACTTACCGCTACATTATCTACGGCTTCCGCGTGGTGTTGGTCCCGTAGTTGTACGGTTAGCTTTTCCGGTTTTTCCTGACAGCTAAAGGCAGGAATAAAAAGCAAAGCGAAATGAAGTAATAGCAAAGTTTGAGGCGATTTTTTGTGGGATGCAAACCTATAAGGCTTTCAAACAAAGCAACTTCCCTTCTTTACCGAAAATGCCAAGACAAAACCTGCCATAAACCAAGCAAGTTGTAAGCATTTTCGGGATAGTGGAGGCAGTGAGGTGAGTATAAAACCAACCACCCAGCCCAAAGAAAAATACCTCTCCTGATGCTTTGACACGCTTCCGGCAGGGTGAAAACAACAAATTTTACGGTTGACAAAGCCCCCTTGCAGGTTGACAATTCGATAAAACAGGGTTGCAATGCTTCATTGCAGGGGTGTTTTGGAAAAAAACCAAGGCAACAAAAACCCTTGCAGGGGGGCTTGGCTCCCAAACAGGTTGGCTAGGTTTCATTGCAGGGGTGTTTTTGGATAAAACAGGGGGAGTAAAAACTTTTGTCGGTTGGGTATTTTCAAAAACACAGGGGACTATACTCATTTGCAGGGGTGTTTTGCTTCATTGCAGGGGGACTTTGATTCTTTGCAGGGGTGCAAGGCGTTCTTGCAGGGGAGCAAATTGCCGCTCAATTGGTCAATTTGATGCTACTATTTTTGAAAAGTGCGAAGTATGCTGCAAGGAGAGTTTTGCTTTTTGAAGGTTGCCTAATCCTGAAGTGAAAAATAAAATTTACCTACCTGTAAATGACATATTCGACTACCAAGGCTTTGTTGTTTCGGACGGGTTGTGATTTGGTAGTCACTTGTTTGGTAAAATGCTTAATCCTTTTGGTTGGGTTATCTGTTAGTAGTTGTTTCAATCACCTTGACATCGGTTATCAGCCGTACTTCCGGCTAAATCAAGATATTATCGGGTTCTTGTCTGACAAATTGTCATTGTTTCGCAAAAAATGTTTAATTTTGACCCTCGAAAACAGGTTATCCCCATGCAACAATTCATACTTCCCGAATTAGAAGCCGCTTTGCACCACAACAAGCCCCTTGAAGAAACAAGACAAGGGGAGGTGCTAGTGGAACTATCGCCCAAAGACGTTACTCCAAACGGCAAACATTTTTATATAGAAAGCTATGGTTGTCAGATGAATTTTAACGACAGCGAAATCGTAGCCTCTATATTAGCTGCCGAAGGGTATAGTCTGACCCCTAATTACGAAACGGCAGACCTCATTCTGCTCAACACTTGTTCCATACGCGAAAAAGCGGAGGAGCGCGTTCGCACCCGCCTCAAAACTTTTGTTCAGTTAAAACGCCGCAAGTCGGGCACGCTGATAGGGATTTTGGGTTGTATGGCAGAGCGTTTGAAGCAAAGCCTGTTGGAACAAGAGCAAATTGTTGACCTTGTCATTGGCCCCGATGCTTACCGTAGCCTCCCCGCATTGGTTGCCGAAGCCGAAGGGGGTCAAAAAGCGGTTAACGTATTGTTGTCGAGAGAAGAAACGTATGCCGATGTTAACCCCGTCAGGTTGGACAGCAATGGCGTGAGTGCTTTTGTGTCTATCATGCGGGGTTGCGACAATATGTGTTCGTTTTGTGTGGTGCCCTTTACCCGTGGCCGCGAGCGAAGCCGCAGTGCTTACTCCATCGTAGCCGAAGCGACCGAACTGTTTGAAAGAGGTTATCGCGAAGTTACTTTGCTGGGTCAAAATGTCGACTCCTATAAATGGTTGAACCCCGAAACCAACCAAACCACTACTTTTGCCCATCTCTTGGAAATGGTGGCGCATATTTCACCGCTCTTGCGCGTGCGTTTTTCGACTTCACACCCCAAAGACATGACCGATGATGTGTTGTATATGATGGTGAAACACGCCAATATCTGCAACTATATACATTTGCCCGTGCAATCGGGCAGTAGCCGCATTTTGGAACACATGAACCGCACCTATGACCGAAACTGGTATATTGACCGCATCGAAGCTATCAAAAGAATTATACCCGATTGCGGGATTTCTACCGATGTCATCACCGGATTTTGTACCGAAACAGACGAAGACCATGCCGAAACCTTGAGCATGATGAACTATGTGCAGTACGATATGGCATATATGTTTGCCTATTCCGAAAGACCGGGCACTTTGGCTGCTCGTCGCTATGCCGATGATGTGCCGGCGGAGGTTAAAAACCAACGGCTACAGGAAATCATCAACCTCCAAAATCAACACTCCCTGTTGCGTAATCGTGCCGATGTGGGCAAGGTGTTTACCGTTTTGGTCGAGAAGAACTCAAAACGCTCGGATATGGACCTTTGCGGTCGAACCGATCAAAATAAAATGGTGGTATTTCCCCGCGAGCATTATCAACCCGGCGACTATGTTCAGGTGTTGATAGAAAGTTGTACTTCCGCCTCTTTGAAAGGTAAAGTAATAGGGTAAGCCCTTTATTTTCAAATTCTTTGAATAAGGTATTTGAGAGAAACTAAGCCAACCTATTGTTTTCGACATCGGTTATATGCTTATCCGTAATATATAGTACCTCCATACGACCTATCTTAAAAACCAATCCCTTTCATGGATATTCAGGCCATCAAACAACGGTTCAGTATTATTGGCAACTCATCTGGTTTAAACAACGCCCTTAGTGTGGCGGAAAGAGTAGCCCCGACCGACCTTACCGTACTCATATTGGGGGAGAGTGGGGTAGGGAAAGAAGTTTTTTCTCAAATTATACATGCTCTAAGTCCCCGCAAGCACAACAACCTGATAGCCGTTAACTGTGGTGCTATCCCCGAAGGCACGATTGACTCCGAATTGTTTGGACACGAAAAAGGTTCGTTTACCGGTGCTTCCGATAGCCGAAAAGGTTATTTTGAAGTGGTCAACGGCGGGACTATTTTTTTGGACGAGATAGGGGAGATGCCTTTAGGCACACAAGCGCGACTACTTCGCATTCTTGAAAGCGGCGAGTTTATACGGGTAGGGTCATCAAAAGCCCAAAAGACTGATGTGCGGGTAATCGCTGCCACAAACGTGAACTTGTTGGAAGCGGTGAAGATGGGTAAGTTCAGAGAAGACCTCTACTACCGCCTCAGTACCGTGCCCATTTACATACCGCCGCTTAGAGAGCGCAAGGAAGACTTGTTGTTGCTGTTTAGAAAATTCAGTGCCGATTTTGCAGAGCGTTACCGCACCACGACAATTACCTTAGAACCCGATGCGCAGGAACTCTTGCTTGCCTACCCATGGCCGGGCAATATCAGGGAACTGAAAAACGTAGCCGAACAAGCATCGGTATTATCGGTCAAACGCCCGCTACCTGCCGAAGACCTGCGCCCCTTCCTGACCAATGCCGCCGGATACGAAACTCGTTTTCCCGTTTTAAGCTCGCATGGCAGTAACAGACAAAACTCCGATTTTAACTATTCTGAGCGCGAGATTTTGTATAAACTGCTCTTCGATATGCGTCAGGAAATGAGCGAGGTGAGGCAATTGCTCCTCCAATTAGCAAATGGGGTGATGCCCGCCGGAGGGTTTAACTCCCCGATGATGCCGGTACCGGCAAATACCGCTACTCCCCAAAACTATTCGTTTACCCCCGATTTTTCGCAGAAGTTCCAAACCTATAATAAAAACGCCGCCGGTTCTGACAATACTTCGGGGGTTGCGCCCATTGTGGTAAACCGCAACAAAGAAGGTTATTCCGATGATTTTCCCGCCGCCGTCATCGTTGACGAGTCTCTTTCTTTGGCCGATAACGAACGCGAATTGATACAGCGCGCACTGAAAAAGCACAAAAACAAACGAAAAGATGCCGCATTTGAACTCGGTATCTCAGAGCGCACCTTGTACCGGAAGATTAAGGAGTATAATATTAAGGAGTAATTTTTGATTTACGATTGAAGAATGGTTGCCACTAATGCACGAATGAATATTTTTGTTTTTGCTCATTGCCTAATGCTATATCCCCTCTCATTTCGGAGTTTATCAAATTGGGTAAACAATTGTTGTATTATTTTGTTATTTTAGTGTCTTTCAGATACAACACTTACCCATGTTAGAGCAGCGTTTTTTTGCACCCGGCCGGGTAAACCTTATAGGCGAGCATTTGGACTATAATGGCGGTCAAGTACTGCCCATAGCTATTGCTCAGGGTTTGGAAGCGACGGTGATTTACAACGGCACATCGTTTATAAAAATAAGCTCCAAAGGGCAAGTGGGGGAGTTGATTATAGACTTATTGACCGAAACCTTTGCCAAGCGCACGGAGGAATGGATGAACTACCCTTTGGGGGTCATTAAATACTTGTTGCCCTATATAGACCGCCATGTATCGGGTTTTACCGCCGTCATTACCTCCGATTTGCCTATTGGGTCGGGCTTGTCTTCCTCCGCAGCCATCGAAGTATTGACCGCCAATATCTTGTTGGGCTTAGATCAAACCAAATCCAAAGCGGACGGTATTTTTGTAGCCCAGCTTTGCAAAAAAGTAGAAAACGAATTTATAGGGGTGAACTGTGGCATTATGGACCAGTTTGTCGTGGCGATGGGCAAGGCAGAACATGCGTTATTGCTCAATTGCGATAACCTTGAGTATGATTATGTCCCATTTTTACCCGACACCTATACTTTGTTGGTACTCAATTCCAACAAACCCAGAAAACTGTCGGAATCGAAATATAACGAGCGCAAAGAAGAGTGTGAACAAGCACTGTACCTGATTAACCAACACCGCAGCAAAAGCCCCATCACGAACCTCAGTCAAGCCGAATTTAACTGGTTGGGTTACCTCAAAGACCAAATTTTGCACAAACGAGCCAAGCACGTGATTACCGAAAACTATCGCGTTCAGGCATCAGTAAAAGCCATGCAAGACAACGATTGGTTTGGGTTTGGTGAAATGCTCACACAATCGCATCTGTCTTTAAAAAACAACTACGAAGTGAGCTGCTTAGAGTTAGACACCCTCGTAGATTTGGCTATTAACACTCATGGATGCGTGGGGGCACGAATGACCGGAGCAGGTTTTGGAGGTTGTGCCATTGCGCTCGTAGAAACAAACAGCGTAGAACAATTTATCAATAAGGTAAAGCCCGCTTACGACAGTAAAACAGGACTCTCTCTCCAAATCATTCCCACACAAGCCGAAAACGGAGTACACCTGATTTCTTAAAAGGAACATCATCAGGTCAATTGGATGCGGTAAAACTATTCAAAAAAAGCTCAAGGCCTTGTTCAATGGACAAGTAAATCCCATTTCAATTTCATTTTTGTTGGTAGAACGCCTCATATCGCTTACCTTTGCAGTCGCAAAATCAATAATTGTTTTTTTAAATAAACCACAACGGTACTTATCAAGTGCAATTCGCTCAAGCACCTTGCTGATTGATTTGATGCGTTTTGACTTCACCAAGAGTTTTGCCTGATAATATGCCTGAATTACCCATACCCGAACAACATCGCGAACTCATTCAGGCGGTTGGCCTGGCTGCCGACCAATTAGGTTTCCCTGCTTATTTGATTGGGGGATATGTGCGCGATTTAATTCTCAAACGCCCGTGTAAGGACATAGATATCGTATGCCAGGGAAGCGGGATTGCATTGGCAAATTTGGCGGCGAGCAAAATCCCTTCTGCGGGACAAGTGGTAGTTTATAAAAATTTTGGTACAGCCGTTTTCAGAGTTGGTGATGTGGAATTGGAGTTTGTAGGAGCCAGAAAAGAATCTTATCAACACCATTCCCGAAAACCGATTGTGGAAGATGGCACTTTAGAAGATGACCAAAACCGGCGCGATTTTACCATCAATGCACTGGCAATCAGCATTAATCAACTCGATTTCGGAACGCTGATAGACCCCTTTGGCGGCTTGGACGATATTGCAAGCCAAATCATAAAAACACCACTCAGCAACCCCGATATCACTTTTTCTGACGACCCTCTGCGAATGATTCGCGCTATACGGTTTGCTTGCCAACTCAATTTCACCATAGAAGAGCATACCCTGAGCGCAATAGAGCGCAATAATTACCGGTTGCGCATCATCTCTCAGGAACGCATCATTGACGAGGTGAATAAAATCATGCTTTGCCCACTACCTTCCGTTGGGTTCAAACTTTTGTTCGATACCAAGTTGTTGCATATCTTTTTCCCGGAATTGGCAGCCATGCAAGGGGTAGAAGTTATAGACGGAGTTAGCCATAAAGACAACTTCTACCACACCTTACAAGTGTTGGACAATCTTTGTGCGGTGAGCGACAACCTATGGTTGCGTTGGGCGGCTTTGCTGCATGATATTGGCAAACCGGTTACCAAAAAGTTCAACTCTGTAGAAGGGTGGACGTTTCATGGACATGAAGTGGTTGGGGCATCTATGACCGTTCAAATTTTTAAACGGCTAAAGCTCCCCTTGAACGAGCATTTACGCTATGTTAAAAAGTTAGTTGCCTTGCACCAACGCCCAGTTTTTTTGACCAAAAGCGAAATAAGCGATTCTGCATTGAGGCGGCTGCTCTTTGATGCAGGTGATGACTTAGACGACCTGATGACTCTTTGCCGTGCAGATATCACCTCTCGCAACGAAGAGCGAGTACAGCGATTTCTCGAAAATTACAATATCCTTCTCCAAAAATTGCAGGAAGTAGAGCAGAAAGACCACCTCCGAAACTGGCAACCGCCAATTGATGGAGAATTGATAATGTCCACCTTTGGATTAAGACCCGGCACACAGGTAGGTGAACTTAAAACAGCCATTCGAGAAGCCATCTTAGATGGCATCATCGAAAATAATTACGAATCCGCTTTCCAATTCATGCTCCAAAAAGCCGAATTGATGGGACTGACTCCTTAGTTATAAGTTATGGATTATGAGTTATAAGTGATGACTTGCCTATTGTTCCAATTCATAACTTATAACTTATAACTAAGAATTCGACTTCTATCTAGCTGCAATATCCAAGTAACAGGTAGATGACTATAAAAATGATAACGGTGCCAACGCATCCGCTTCCCATTTTGTATGCTCCAAATCCTGCGATTAAAGTTCTAAAAAAGTTATTCATTTGATTTGGTTTTAATTGTAAAAATGTATTTTATCGCTTTAACTCAATGTTTACTCTCTTCAAAACCTTTGAACAATAGTACTTCATTTCAAGAAGGCTAAACTCATTGACGGCAATATCCTTCAGAAAATGGTAAGCACGAGGCTGAATTTGTTTGCCCCCAAATGCCTGAACAAAGTATTGCAGAGCGGATTTAAATTCCCTGCTACCTTCACCCAATTGTATCAGTTGGAATTTGTCAAAACCGTTTTCGGGTTCATAAACTGATTCGCCAAACGGTAAATTTTTCACATGTTCATATATGGTCTGGTCTTTACTATTCGTCAAAAAGTTAGAATATCGTGTTGAGTGTTTCATTTTGGCCTTCATTTTTTCAAATTTAATGTAAAGCACAAAGATGAGTTGATAAATGCGGTAAATTGTTACAGCATATTTCTTAAACGTTACACGATTCCCACCTATCTTAAAACAATGACACCTCTTGTTGTTGATGTTTTTTTAGATGGTTTCGAGCATTTTCCGTTTTTTGAATTCATTCAGTTTTTTAAAAAAGGTTGGGGTTAAACCGGTAACTTTTTTAAATTGATTGGATAAATGGGAAACACTACTGTAATTGAGTTTATAGGATATTTCGGTAAAATTTAGTTCATCATAGAGAATGAGTTCTTTTGCCTTTTCGATTTTATGAAGCAAAATGAAATTTTGAATGGTCATGCCGGTTACTTCTGTAAACAGGTTGGAGATGTAGGTGTAGTCATGATCCAGCTTTTCGCTGATAAAGTCGGAAATATTGTTTTTGGGAAGTTCCTTGTCATAATGAATCATTTCAACAATGACATTTTTTGTTTTTTCAACAAGGGCTGATTTTTTGTCATCCATCAATTCAAGACCTGATTTTAAAAGCATCGTTTCTAACTGGGCATGTTGTTCGGGCGAAACAGTATTTTCCAGCAATTCCACTTCGCCCAAGTCCACATTTTTGTAATGCAAACCGACGCTTTTTATAGCATCTTTAACCACCAATTTGCATCGAAGCGAAACCATGTATTTGATGTGAATATTCATTAGATACCCTTTTTTATTTAGATGCCGGTAACATCATGTTAATAACGCAATTAAAGTGCAAAAGCCTTAGTTTGGTCAGGGTTGTAGTCTGTTATATGATATTCTGCAAACTTAAGTAAGTTTTTGGCACAAATCTAAAAGATTAGTACAAAACGAGAAAATATATTTTCTCGTTTTCTGACATCAATCATCAATCTTGCCATAAAGGGATAGCATTACATAGTTCCCAATTTGAGGACTGACTTGTACCCATTAGAATATTGGGGTTACATCAAAATGTTATTAACCGGCATCAATGCCGGCGGCAGGTCGGTTTCTTCGAGCATATCGCGCAGGTCTATTTCAATGGTTCGGCAAAGGGTGGCCATGGGTATATCGTTAGCACCACCTTCAAAAGGGTTTTCGGTCGCTTCACCTACTTTCTCCATTGAAACAAATATCCAACCGATGAGGACGGTGAACGGGATGTTTAACCAGCCCATCAGTTCGCCCATTTTATGAAATTCGGTAATCATTCCGAATGGTAGCAGTAGAACAAACAACTTGATGAAAAACAAATTGATGCTTGCAAACTGTCTTGGGTATGGAAAGTTTTTGATTCGCTCACACTTACCTTGTTGTTCGTAAAGTTGCACTAAAAGGTTCTCCAATTCGACAAAAATCAAAGTTTCCAAACTGCCTGCATCCTTCAATTGCTTGAGTTGTTTGGATTGCAGGCTGATGAGTTGTGTAGCTCTGTTTTTTTTGCCAAGGATATAGTTTAGCTCATCGTCAGGTAAAAACTGCTTTAGCTCATCTTCCAATTTGCTTTCTCTTTCTGGTATTTTGTAATACCGGCTATACTCGACATTATAGGGTTTGTCTGTGTTTTCCCAGCTACGCGGCTCTCTGAGTTGATATCTTAGGGCAATCAACCAAGCGAGGTGACGGTATATGAGTTGCCGGTGAGTAGTAGCGTTTATGTTGAGGAGACCATCTTTGACCATGATGCCCCACGAACGGCTGTTGTTGACAATAGCCCCCCAAATTTGCCGCGCTTCCCACAACCGGTTGTAGGTTTGGGTGTTTTTGAAGCCCACAATAAATGCCGCAGCAGTGCCTACCAAAGTTACCGGTAACCAAGGGATGGATAACCAATGCCATTCAAAGAATTGAAATAAGAATGTGGGTACAGTGGCAATAATGAGCAGTTTATAGATTTCTCTTCTCGTCCAATACAAAAACTCTTTAAGGGTGTAATGACTGCCGATGTGCATAGTGGATAGAAGTGTTTTTTAATTAGGGCTGAAAAATAGTAAAACTATAGGATTTTGTTACACAAACGTGTTTTTTGGGCAGTCAATACATTTGGTAACTAATCTTGTAAAAAACAGAGTAACAATTAAAATAGTAGTTCATAGAGGCATATTTAGAATCAACTGCCGGTTAAAATTGTTTCAATCATCATGCTTTGTCAAGGTAACTAGCGTATCATGAGCCTCCAACTTCTGTTAGTGTAGATTTACTAAAAATGAAAAATTCCATTAGTTTTGGTTTGCCAAACAAATAATTCTACCTACATTGCGTTTAACTTGCTAAAAAATACGAATTTTAGGCCGGCAAAATGGTATGCCCAATTTGATTGAAACAAAACAGAAAAAGTATGTTTATGAAAGTCCGAATAATTCTTCTTACAGGCTGTATGTTGGCACTGCAACTTGGTAATATCAATGCGCAGCCCCCCACCGATGGTAGTCAGGAAATCGCTCCGGAAAATGTGGATATAGTAAAGCCCTACGAGCCGGTTTTGGCAGATGCGGTGAAAATAGATTTTGGCCCTGATTTACCCACCAAAGAAGAGTTAGAAAAATCCAAACCCGTTTTTTCCGACTATTATGTTCCCAACCGGTTTTTGACCTTGGGCTACGACCCTTTGCCGCTTAAACCTATGGCATATAAAACCCAAACCAAAGGCGAGAAGGATTTAGAAGACTTGCATAATATATGGCTACAAGCCGGTTACGGCAACCTAAATACTCCATTTATTGATGCCTCTGTCAGTTCGGGCAGGTCTAAAAAATTTGTTGCCGGTGCAAACGGCTCTCACATTTCTTCACAAGGGCGCAAGGATTATCAGGATTATGCCCAATCGGGTGTTGGGGCTTATGGTAAAATGTTCACCAAGTCCAATTTCTTCGGTTTAGACTTGGGGTATAAACGCCAGAAATACTATTACTATGGTTTTCATGCCGATACCTTGCTGATGCCCCCCCCATCTGATGCCGATGCTGCCCGCCAATTGTTTCAGACCATTTCAGGAGCCTTAGAATTTGGAAACAGTATAGAAAACAAATCAGCTACCGATTACAATTTGAAAGCTACTTATCACCGGTTTTCAGATAATTATGATGCTGCCGAAAATAATGTGATAGTGGGAGGAAGTATCAACCGCTTGTTTAATGAAAGTATGGCTGCCGGAGTTAATTTGCATACCCACTACTCCAACTATAAAGACACGGTAAGCGTCAACAATATGATGCTCAATGTCATCCCTAATTTTACCTATCGCGCCTTTTGGGGAACCATCAATTTGGGTGCAAATGCCATGTTGGATCACAACAAGTTTTACGCTTACCCCTACATCAGTGCATCTGCCTTTGCTATTCCCGATAAACTGGAGATTTACGCCGTTTGGAAAAAGGAACTCATCAAAACCAATTACATGAGCCTTACATCGGTCAATCCCTTTGTTGAACAGGTTCAGGATTATCGGAATGCCCGAAGGGAGGAACGAAATCTTGGGATTAAGGGTAATGCAGGTATATTTACGTTCGACTTAAAAGGCGGACAAGACATTACCGCCAATCAGCCTTTCTTTGTGAACGACAGTACCGATTTGCGAACTTTTGAGGTTATTTATGACAAACTCACCACTTGGTTTGGTGCATTAGAAGCAGGTGTAACCCTTCAACAGGGCGGCATCGGTTTGGCAGCCCGTTATAACAGTTTTAAAACCGACACGATAGCAGAGGCATGGCATCAGTTCCCATTAGATATTATGCTCAACGCCATGTACTCGCCACTCGAAAAACTTACCTTGCAGGCAAGCCTGTTTGTATTAAACGGCGCAAAAGGGCGATTGGCTAACGGCGTTGCACAAGACTTGAAAGGGGTATTTGATATAAACGTATCTGCAAAATACAATTTCACCAAAAACATCGGCGTATTTGCCAACGTCAACAATATCGCATCGGTCAAAGCAGAGCGTTTTTTGTACTATCCGGGCTATGGCTTTAATGCGCTTGGTGGAATTTCGCTTAGATTTTAAACACCCTTCCACAATAACCCTTTCAACATTTAAACTCGAATATCATGGCCAAAAAAGTAAACATAGCACACTATATCAGCACCCTATTGTACGATTACAGTTCGGTAGTTGTTCCCGGATTTGGTGCATTTATGACCCAATACGTGCCGGCAAAGGTAAACACCGAAACCGGCGTTGTAAGTCCGCCCATCAAAACGGTTCAGTTCAATGAAAAATTAAACCTTAATGATGGTTTACTTTTGAGCCATATAGCCCGTCATGAAAGAATTAGCGATGCAGAGTCAGAAGCCTATTTGACTCATTTTGTCAACAATATTTTGGAGCAATTAGATAATGGACAGACAGTGATGTTGGAAGGGATTGGCACTATAACCCAAGCACCGGGCACTAACCAACTCACTTTTATGCCCTCAAGCGATGTCAATTTTTCTACTGATACCTTTGGGCTTACTTCTGTAGAACTTCCGCATGTTGAACTTGATGAAGGCACCGTTCCTGCCGAAATAACCGCACCGCCTGTGGGTGCCGAATTTAGCTTCCACTCGAACGATGATGAGCAGGAGGATGAAGACGGAAACGAAGAAGAAGTGATATCGCCGCTCATTACCCCGGCTTCTGAAAAGCGTTCGGTACACGATGTCTTAGCCACTGGCGGAGGCAATGCTGCCGTGAGCACTTCGGCATCGGCTAATGAAGAACCCATTGCACCGGAACCCAAAAAGGCAAACTATTGGTGGTGGCTGATACCCGTCTTGCTGCTCGTTGTTTTTATAGTCGTCTTAACGCAAATGCCCTCCGGTAAAAAAGGGAGTGATGAAATTGCAGTAGCCGATAGTTTAGCCGATTCCACAACCGATACGACATCTATGACTGCCAATGACGACAACTCAAATTCACAGGAAGAAGATGGGGGAAATTCAGATGGAAACAACACTGCTTCAACTACCGGCAACGATGCCTCCTCCAACAGTACAAACAATGCTGACGAACCAACCGGTTCGACGAGTGATGTAAGAGGTAATGCCGCTACCGAAGGAACGGGAACCACTACAACTACTCCTCCGAGAGGCAATGCCACAACAGTTACCGAAGTGCCGGCTACTTCAACAAGTTCAACGACCGATAGCAGAGGGAATGCTGCGAACACCTCCCAAACCCCACCTGCCGGATATTATGTGGTCATCGCCTCCCTTGATTCTAAAGCCAAGGCTCAAAAGATGGCATCTAAATTGAGTAAAACTTCAGATAACGTTTATACACTGAGTTCGGATAATGGCAAATATAGAGTAGGCTATCACTATACTAGCCAATCTAATGCACAAACGGCACAAGATAAATTTAAAGCCACATACTCCGGTGCATGGATACTTAAACTTTAAGCAGCCTTTGTACGGGTAAACTAAACCGCCTTCGAAGCACCGATTTATGAAAACCCTATTGTTTTTGTTGCCCCGATTACTACCTATTATGATGCTCATAGGAGGCTATTGGTATGTATGTGAGGTGAACGAAAACGATTGCAGTTGTTTTGGTAGCCCAAAAATGCCCGATCCGTTTACCATTGCCGATGGGGATACCCTGTTATATGCTTCATTAGATGGCAACAGTTTTATTAGATTTCTCTTTTCGAAACCAAAGCCTTTAGTGCCCCTAGAAATAGAGCAAGCCTTTCCCAAAATGGCGCAATACCTGCAAAACAACCTCCACCGGCAGTTAAGAATTAATTGCGCCTACAGCCCGGATGAAAAGAATACTACAATAATGCCGGATTTAGGTCTTGCTCGTGCCGAACTTTTGAAACAACAACTTATCAAACTCAATGCCCCGGCAGACAGAATCGTAACAGCATCAACGGAAGTCAATGCTCCTCTTTTTGTGCGAGATTATATGATAGGAGGTGCCGGTTTCGACTTTATTCCCAATCGTCTGTTGTCATTTACCGTAGAAAAAATGCTTCAAAACGATTCAGTGGTTGTTTACTTTGAAGGGGGCTCTACCCGTTTTTCAGTACCTTCAGAAACAAAAATCTATTTAGAAAATTTGCGTCAATTTCTGTTGCAAAATCCATTTGCTACTATACTGTTAACGGGTCATACTGACAATTCCGATACTGATGACTTCAACCTGCAATTGGGTGAAAGAAGGAGCAATTTGCTTAAAAACTATATGGTAGAGATGGGACTTCCGTCCAACCGAATCATCACCCAAAGTGTTGGCGAAGCACAACCCGCAAATCCGAACACCATGGAAGAAGGGCGAATGAGAAACCGAAGAGTTGTGATACGCACCGTCAATAAATCAACAACACCAGCAACCCAAAATTAAATATTACCAATTAAAAATCCTCCATCATGTATCGAAACATCAAAGAGTTTACTTCCGATTGGCGACAAGAAGCCGAAATGTCTGTTAAAATTTTTAATGCCCTGACCGATGACTCCCTAACCGTAAAAGTTAACCCCAATGTTAGAACTTTGGGACGATTGGCTTGGCATATCACCCAAACTCTCACCGAATTGCCCTCCAAAGCCGGCTTGCTGGAAACAGACGAATTGGAAGGCAAACCCATCCCTGCACATGTAAAAGAGATTGTTTCAACCTACAAAACATACGCAGAACGCATTGTCGAAGAGGTTAGTCAAAAATGGACAGATGCCGATTTAGAGCAAAGAGTGAATATATATGGTGAAGAGTGGAGAAAAGGCACTATTCTTAGTGTACTCCTTCAACACCAAATCCACCACCGGGCACAAATGACCACGATCATGCGATTGGCTGGATTGGTCGTACCGGGTATTTATGGCCCTGCTAAAGAGGAATGGGCTGCTTGGGGAATGCCGCCACATGAATAACAGGATGGATATTGACTTATGAAAGCAATTTGTTTGAACCTAATTTAGGATAACTTATTGGAGAAGACCCTTTATTATTTCGCCATGTTGCCGGCTATGGCTTGGGCAAGGTGTACATATTCCTCTTGACTTAACTTTACCCGTGGTTTTGAAAAATCGAGGTCGTGCAAGGAGTTCATAGGAACTAAATGGACATGTGCATGTGGAACTTCTAACCCAATAACAGCCACCCCTATGCGTTGGCAAGTAACGGTTCGTTCTATGGCTTTCGCCACTTGTTTGGCAAACAACATTAAGCCGGACAACAACTGATCGTCAAGGTCAAACAGGTAATCAACTTCTTGTTTAGGTATGACCAAAGTATGCCCCTTTGCAAGTGGACTAATATCTAGGAAGGCTAAGTAAAGTTCGGTTTCCGCCACTTTATGACAAGGAATTTGACCGGCTACGATTTTTGAAAAGATACTTGGCATGGGGGATGAGTTTTATGATTGTGATAAATGGATAATAAAGCCGAAAGGCTTAATACAAGTTTTAAATTTCAGAGATGAACCGACTCGAACAGATGTTGATGCCGCTATGGGTAAAACCACCGCAATGGATTGGAAGGTTATACCCTAATACGATTTGGCAAGTACCCGATATCGAACAAAGCATCTACTTAACCTTTGATGACGGCCCGACTCCTCATGTAACCGAATGGGTACTTGAAAAGTTGGAACAATATCAGGCAAAAGCTACTTTTTTTTGTATTGGCAAACATGCCGCACTATATCCGCAACTGTTGGAGCAAGTGTTAAGTGCCGGGCACTCAGTGGGCAACCACACGTATCATCACCTCAATGGTTGGGATACCTCCGTTTTAAAATATGCACAAGACATTCAAGACTGTGCCGATTTTGTTCCCTCCACACTTTTTAGGCCGCCTTACGGTAAAATTACCCGTTCACAAATACGGTATTTGATTGAAAACCCCTCTGTTTGCAAACAAACTATACCACCAAAGATAGTGATGTGGACCGTGATAAGTGCCGATTGGAACAAGGAGCTTCCTTGGCAACGCTGTTTGGATAATGTAATACAAAACATCAATCTTCGCCCCAATCCATATAGCCCCATAGTTGTCTTTCACGACAGCTTGAAAGCATTCGGCAATCTCCAACAAATCCTCCCGCGTATCTTGGAGTATTATGCACAAAACAATTTTGCTTTCAAGGCATTATATTTTTAGAATTTAGACTTTAGATGTAAGACATAAGACAATGGGCAAAAGACAATATGCGATAGACAATGGAGTATATTGAAGTTTTGAGACTTTGAGAGCAACCACTAGCAATAGGCAACTACTTTTATGTTTTTTTGCTGAAAACAGAAAATCAAACATTGAAATTTGCCTCAAGAACTTTTTTATGTACAAAAAATGGGGTTTACTCAATTTTGTTAAATGAGTTTACTAACTTTGCGCCCCAAATAGGCTACTAATGAGTTCTCAAATTATGCTTTTTGGCGGTAGAACGTCAAAAACGTTGTCAGAAGAAATTGCTCAACACTATGATTTGCCATTAATCAATGTACAAATTCAGCAGTTTAGCGATGGTGAAATACAGCCGATAATTAAGGACTCGGTGCGTGGTGAGTATGTGTTTTTCATACAATCTACCAATCCGCCTTCGGATAATTTAATAGAGTTGATGTTGTTGATTGATGCAGCGCGAAGGGCATCGGCAAAATACATCACAGCGGTCATACCCTATTTTGGATATGCTCGACAAGACCGAAAAGACAAACCGAGGGTGCCTATTGCTGCTAAACTGATGGCAAATTTGCTCACTACGGCAGGGGCTAACAGAGTAATGACGATGGATTTACATGCCCCACAAATTCAGGGCTTCTTTGACATACCGGTTGATCATTTAGACAGTTCGGCGGTTTTTATTCCCTATATCAGAGAAATTGGTAGTACAGCCGATTTGCTGTTTGCTTCGCCCGATGTTGGAGGGACTAAAAGGGCAAGATCGTTTGCCAAGTATTTTAAAACAGACATGGTGATTTGCGATAAATACCGCGAAAAAGCCAACGAAATAGCAGGTATGACCGTCATAGGAGATGTGGAAGGAAGAGATGTGGTATTGGTGGATGATATTGTAGATACAGCAGGAACGCTTTGTAATGCTGCCGAAGCCTTACTGGCAAAAGGAGCGAATAGTGTGAGAGCCATCTGTACCCATCCTGTTTTGTCAGGTGCTGCTTATGAAAGGATTGAAAATTCGTTACTGACAGAGTTGGTGGTATGTAATACACTCTCTTTAAAACAGACTTCAAAAAAAATAAGGGTACTATCCGTGGCTCCTCTTTTTGCGACAGCCATCAAACGTACTTTTGAACATCGGTCAATCAGTTCTCTTTTTAGTTAAGACGACAGGTCTTAGCCTATATTTAATTAAACATAACACAAAAAACAGTTCGCATATTATGAAAACGGTTAGCATTATTGGGGAAGCAAGGGCCTCTACAGGTAAAAGAAATACCAAAGATTTGCGCAATAAAAACCATGTGCCGTGTGTATTGTACGGTGGCAATGAGAATATCCATTTCAGTGCTTTGGAGCGCGCTTTCAAACCTATTTTAACTACACCAGATTTAGTAGTTGCACAAATTGAAGTGGAAGGAAAAACCTATCAGGCGATTTTAAAAGATTCGCAGTTTGACCCCATTAAAGATAAACCGCTTCACCTTGATTTTCAGGAGCTAGTTCCCGGACATGCTGTCAATACTGAACTTCCTATACGTTTGACAGGGATGGCTATTGGGGTAAAAGCCGGTGGTCGTTTGTTGCAAAAAGTTCGTAAATTACTTGTGAAAGCAATGCCTGAAAGTTTGGTTTCAGAAATTATTGTTGGGGTAGAACACCTCGATGTGGGCAAATCTATCAGAGTACGCGATATTCAGTTGCCAGGGGTTCAGATTCTCAACTCGCCCGCTCTACCCATAGCTTCTGTTGAAATTACAAGAGCTATTCGTTCAGCTCAGGCCGCTGCTGCCGCTACCACCGGTAAAAAGTAAACTCCTTTTAAGTTTGACATTTACAAGCCAATTGTGCGTGAATATGTAAACTTGTAAAGGCAATTATACAGCATAGTCTTCTATGCAGAAATTCTTTTCATGCAAATTGCAAACTGTACACTAACCTAGGTTAGAAAACGGTTTGCAATTTGTTGTTTTATATCACACCAACTAATTTCACCTTTCCAATAAACCTTTTACCCTTGAACTATCTAATAGCCGGCTTAGGCAATATAGGTACCGAATATGAGCATACCCGGCATAATATCGGGTTTGATACCGTTGCTTTTTTGGCCAATCAACATCATGCTGTGTTCAGTTCATCGCGTTTGGCCGCTAAAACCCAAATCAAAATTAAAGGGCGAACGCTACATTTGATACAACCTTCGACCTATATGAACCTTAGCGGGAAATCTATTAAATACTGGTTGCAAATGACCAAAACCGATATTGCAAACCTGCTTGTCATCACCGACGATGTGAGCCTGCCCTTTGGCAAACTGCGTCTTCGCAAACAAGGGAGCGATGGTGGGCATAATGGTCTTAAAAGCATTGACGAATATCTAAATACCAACGAATACGCTCGCCTACGTTTAGGCATTGGTAATGACTACCCCAAAGGAAGGCAAGCAGATTATGTATTAAGCCCTTGGAATAGCGAGGAAAAAGCAGAACTGCCCAAACACATAGAATATGCTGCCGAGGCTGTTGTTTGCTTTGTTTTGGAAGGTTTAGACCGTGCGATGAATAAATTTAATACTAAAAAATGATTTCCTGCTGTTCTTAATTCATAGCGATTGAAACCTTTATACCCTCTCGCATGTCTTTAACAGATAAATCCTTAAATGAGAATTTCTAACCAATACCAAGTCAAATATAAGTCCTCCACCAAAAATCATTGTTACATGCGCCATTTGTTATTCATTAGTTTTGCCTTGCTGTTTGCACAGGGGGTGTTTGCACAACCATTATCCGGTGACAAAGAAACATTTACCCAAGCAGATACCCTAAGAGGAACGCTATTGCCTGAACGTACTTGGTTTGATGTTACCTATTATGACCTCAATATAAAGGTCAACCCGAATGAGCGGTCTTTGTCGGGATACAATGACATTTACTTTCGGGTGCTCAAATCACATAACCTTATGCAGATAGACCTGTACGAAAATATGCAAGTGGACAGCATTGTCTATAACGCGCAGATTCTAACCTATAAACGCCTTTTCAATGCCGTGTTGATTACCTTTCCTCAATCGCTAAAGGTAGCAGACGGTATTCAACATATCAAATTCTACTATTCAGGTAAACCCACTGAAGCAGTACGTCCACCTTGGGATGGCGGTTTTGTGTGGTCAAAGGACAAGGAGGGTAATCCTTTTATTGGTGTGGCCTGTCAGGGTGATGGTGCTAGCCTTTGGTGGCCTAACAAAGACCACCAAAGCGAAGAACCTGATAGTATGCGCATCAGTTGTGCCGTGCCCAAACCCCTGCAATGTATTGCCAACGGACAAAACAAAGGCACAACCGACGAAGGAGATTATACCCGATATCATTGGTTGGTTACTTACCCCATCAACAACTACGGGGTTTCTTTGACCATCGGAAATTTCAAACACTTTTCGGATTACTATGTAAGCGACAAAGACTCGTTGTTGCTCAACTACTACGTGTTGGCTTATAATTTAGA
This sequence comes from uncultured Bacteroidota bacterium, assembly GCA_937907475.1. Classification (GTDB taxonomy): domain Bacteria; phylum Bacteroidota; class Bacteroidia; order Chitinophagales; family UBA2359; genus UBA2359. The sequence continues at coordinate 19,977 of CALCIK010000060.1, forward strand.
AAAAGCAAAAACGCATTTTGAGCAAGTAAAACCCATGATGTCTTGTTATGAACAATTCCTCGGACGATACCCGTTTTGGCGAGACGGCTTTGCATTGGTAGAAACTCCTTACTTGGGTATGGAACATCAGAGCGGGATTGCTTATGGTAATAATTACAGAACCGGCTATAATGGTTACGATTTTTCCCATATCGGCTTAACCTTTGACTATATCATCATTCACGAAGCCGGACACGAATGGTGGGGGAACAGCCTCACTTCCTCCGATATTGCAGATATGTGGATTCACGAAGGGTTTTGCACTTATTCCGAGTCTTTGTATGTCGAGTGCATGTTTGGCTACGAAACTGCTATGAAATACATCAACGCCAAAAAGCCGAGTGTTTCCAATGATATTCCCATTATTGGACATTACGGGGTGAACAGAGAAGGTAGTGGCGATATGTACAACAAAGGGATGCTTATCCTAAATACCATGCGAAGCATAGTCAATAATGACGAACTTTGGTTTGCCACTATCAAAGGGTTACAAACCGATTTTAAATATCGCATCGTTGATCAGGACATGATTTTGCAATACTTTAACCATAAAACAGGTAAAGACTTTACAAATTTCTTCAAACAATATCTTTTTCATTCAAATATGCCTACCTTAGCCTATAAAGTCGAAAAGCAAAAAGGCAACGATACTCAAATTTCCTATAAATGGATAGCCGATGCGCCTGAATTTGATATGCCGATAGAATATATTGACTCAAAAGGTAACCGACAACGCATCAGCCCCAAAACGAATGAGTGGCAAACGATAACTCTGAAAAACGTAAAACCAAACGGCATTAAATTTGCCGATGACTTATACTACATAGAAGTGAAAAAAATGTAACGCCCTGCATTTGTGCAGACGAACCGGTTGATTGGGTTGGTGTGAATTTTGCACAACCAATTAACTAACTACCTAACATCCCCCTAATAACTTTTGCTTTTGAAAAAAATCGCTCTCGGCATTTTGGCAGTCATCGTGCTGGCCGTAGCGGTATTTGTATGGCAAATCGGCCGTCCGACTACACAAACCTACCTTGTCCGAAAGGCCATAGCTATATTTACCAAAACCTATGGCGTAGAGGCTTCCATATCAAAAATTCACATTCGATTTTTCAACAACATTGAAATAGAGCAACTCCTTTTGGGAGATAAAAAGGCTGATACCTTAGCCTATATTCATCACCTCGATTTGCATATTGCATGGTGGAGTTTGCTGAAAAAGCAACTGATCGTTGACGAATTGGAATTAGAAGGAACCTATGTTAACCTGTACCGGCTTAAAAACGAAACCGATTTTAACTATCAATTTTTATTGCCGACCGAAACAAAAACGCCAAGTAACGATACGCTGCCCCTCTGGATTCAACTCAGCAAACTATCCCTTCTGAATACTCACTTCAAATATACGGATGAACCGGGAGGGCAGTTTCTCAATGCTTCGTTAAATAATTTTGCGGTCAATATTGAACAAGCCGACCTCAATACCTCTCATTATACCATCCAAAACCTGTTGTTGGCCGATGCCGATATACAAATGGTGATGCATGCCCCCGATAGTCTTACCTTAGCGAAACTGCCTATTCCCCCGCCTTCTCCGCCCGTTGAAGCAGAGGATTCGTCCGGTTTAAAGTTGTTGGTGAAAAATGTGAATATCCAATCAGCATGTTTTACCTACGATGATAAAACCAAACCCATTGCCAAACACAGAGGCTTGGATTATGCCCATGTACAAATCAGCGATTTTAACGGACGCTTGAAGGACGTTTACATTGCCGATGATACCATTGCGACAAAAGTTCAGGACATCTCTTTCTCTGACCAATCGGGATTTGTTGTCAACAGTTTATCTGCCAATGTTCAGTACAATCCGCAACAGATAGACTTGACTTCCTTAGATTTTCAAACTCCCCAATCCTGCATTGAGGCCAATATTCAGGTAGCGTACCCTAGTACCGATGCGTTTACCACTTCTCCCGAATTGGTAACGTTGGACATGGAATTACCCCTTCTGCAACTCCATACAAAAGACCTCCATCTAATATACCCCCAATTCAAAGATTTAAACTTGCTTCGCCCGCAAGATTATGTTTTGAATGCTTCACTTACTTTAAATGGAACATTGGCGGATTTGTTGCTAGAAGATATAATGGTACAGATAGGCAACAATCATTTGAATGCAACCCGAATTGCCCTTCTAAACCCTACGAACGCCGACAAACTGCAATATAATGTCCAAGGATTGCAAGTAAAGAGTGCATACAATGCCTTGCGTGCTGTGTTTGCTCCAACAATTATTCCTCCACAGTTGGAAGCATTCGGAAATTTTAGCCTGAACGGAAATGCTAAAGGAAATTTATCAAACACCTTTGTAAAACTACAACTCTTATCCGATGCAGGGGAGGTGGATGCCGATGTAGGGCTTTGGCTCAATCAACCGATGAGATACAAAGGTAGTGTGGCATTAAAAGGGTTTGAAGTAGGGAAGATAGCAGCAATAGACTCACTCATCGGGCAGGTATCGCTTCGTACTGTTTTTGACATGAGCGGCACTGATTTAGCGACTTTATCGGGCAAAGCCGATTTGGATATAGACCAAGCCGAGCTAATGGGCTATAATTATGAAAACACAGTTGCCAACTTGATTTTTGACAAAAACATCATTAACGCAAACCTTCAACTTGCCGACAAAAACGCCGATGCCCATATAGAAGCAGTTGCCAACCTTCGAAATCCAATTCCGGAGTTCAGCACAAAAACCTTGATAAAACATCTCAATACATCTGCTCTTGGCCTTTATAAGTGGGATTATACCTTTGGTGCGGCAATCAATGCCGATATAAAAGGGAATAACCTAGACGATATGAGTGGAACCGTACAGGTTGCCGATGCACACTTTACCAAAAACGACACTACCCTACATCTAAAGCTCTTAGATTTAGCCTTTGACCAATCGGTAGGACATCATAAAACCCTGGAATTGAAAAGTGATGTTGCCGATTTGACTATCACCGGCAATTTTCAACCAACGCAAGTGCCATCGGGGATTATGCGTTTTGTCAATCGTTACTACCACGCTTTTCCCGATACTGTACCAATGAATGTTCCCCCACAACTGCTCGCTTTTGAACTGCATACAAAGGATATTTCGCTACTGCAAAAACTATACTTGCCCGATTTAAAAGGGTTAGATTCCAGCACCATTATCGGAAGTTTAGACGAACAGAAAGACACTTTATTGGTAGAAGCAAGGCTGAACAACTTGAAATATGGCGACTATCTGATAGAACAAATAGATCTGAACTCCGATAACAAAGACGGGAAAATACAAACCGAACTGAATGTTGTTCAACTGCATATAATCAAATCGGATTCTACCGAAACCGTTCTGCCAAGCATTGACTTGACTGCATATATTTCTAATGATAGCTTGCTGTTGGGTGCAATGGTTATGACGGACACTTCAACTACAGCACTGGCTATTTCTAATTTGTTGATTGCATTGGAAGAGGAGGATATTTTAATTGAATTGCTCGGAGACGAGATAGTCTTGAACAATAATAGTTGGAAAATTCAACCCGATAATTTGGTCAAAATCATGCCAAACGGGATAGTCGTCAAAAATTTCAAACTTGGATATGGCAACGGGCTTATCACCATTAACAACAAAGAAGAAGGCAACGGGCTTTCGCCTTTGCAACTGCAAATAAGCGATTTCGATTTAAAAGATATTTCTCAATTAGTGGGTCTCGATTCGCTTGAACTATCCGGTTTGTTAAATGGCGAGGTGGAAGCTGCTAATCCCATGGGGGATTTGAAAGCTACCGCCCATGTCGATCTTACTGAGTTGGTCTATTCGGGCATGAAATTGGGCGATGTTGTCTTGAAAACGGAGTACGAAAAGAACGGTAAAATCCCAATAGATTTAAAAATATCGGGCGGCGACCTTGATGGCCTTCTTTTGGGCAGTTATGACCTCAATCAACCCGACAAAGCACTAAATCTAGGATTGGATATTCACCGCTTCGATGTGAGTTCGTTAAATCATATCCTCGAAGAAACGGTAAGCGACTTGAAAGGCATTTTGCAAGGTAAAGTGCGCATTGAAGGGGCTATTGATGCACCAAAACTAAGCGGAGGAATTGAGTTGAACAATAGCCAAGCGCATTTGGTAATGACCAATGCTACTTATACGATGGATAAACTCCAACTAAGATTAGAACCCACCGCAATCACCATTGAACCCACCGCTATTATAGACCATACCGGCAGCAAATTATACCTTCAAGGAAAAATGACCCATACCAATTTTGAAAACATGGGCATCAACTTCCAAGCTAATGGCAACAACCTGCAATTGATGAACACCAAAGCAGCAGTCGAAGGGATGCCGGTATATGGGGTAGTCAATGGCAACTTGGAGGTAAAAGTCAGCGGCAGGGACAACAATCCTGATATCAGAGTGTTTTTTGAAACCAACAAAAACACGGATGTGTATGTGGTGATACCTGAAAGCGAATCCGATATTGAAAGAGCGGAATTGGTAGTTTTTGGCAGTCAGGATGCTCAAATTGATGCCGCTATGCAAAAGAAAGCCGAAAAAGAACGGATCAAGCTGGAAGAAAATGCGAAATCGGCTTTTAAGTACAATCTGACCCTAAAATTGACTGCAACTAATGATGCCCGGATAAACATTGTAATTGACCCTGCGGCAGGTGATCAAATTACTTGTTCGGGCGAAGGAGACATGACCGTTGAAACCAACGAAACTGGTAATCTATTAGTAGCCGGAGACTACACCATAAACGAGGGTTATTACCAAATGACCCTTCAAGATGTTATTAAACGCAGGTTTAACATCGAAAGAGGAAGTACCCTCAATTTTGCGGGCGACCCCTTATCTTCGCGGTTTAACATTACCGCCATTTATGAAGTACAAACATCGGTCTTCGAAATGGTTTCGGAGTTTTCAGACCAATTATCAGACACTGAAATTAGTAAACTCAAACGTCGCCAATCGGTACAAGTAGCACTAAGTATCAGTGGCACGATTGCAGCACCCAAACTGACATTCAACATTATTTTACCCCAATTACAAGACGAACCCAATCCGCTTTTGGAGCGAAAACTTGCGCAAATTCGCGAAAACGATACCGAGTTGAACAAACAAAGTTTCGGGCTGATTATGTTTAACAGGTTTATACCTGCAAGTAGTGCCCCCACCGTTGCTACACCTGATGCAGAAAGCATCATATATTCCAGCCTTAGCAAAATGGTGTCTGACCAATTGAACAATATGGCAGGAAAATATGTGAAAGGCTTAGAAATTATGGTCAATGTGGAAGCCGACGGTGCAGGAGATACCAGAAGTCGGGAACTCCAATATGGCGTGTCGCAACGGTTGTTTAACGAACGGGTAACGATACAAATAGGTGGTACGGTTGCCCTAAACGATCAACAGCAAAGTTCATCAGGGCTTGCTCCCGATGTCGCTATTGAGTACAATATCACCAAAGATGGAAAAGTAAAAGCACGAGCCTTTAGAAAAGACCGTTATCATCTGCTTTCGCAGTTGTACCGCCCTACTACGGGAATCGGAATTACATACAAGAAAAAATTTGGACTTTTTAAAGAGCTATTTAAAAAGCAAAAAAAGTAATTTTGCCTCCTAAGTCATTCATTGCTTTTTCAAGCAATCCTTTTTACTTCATATAATCGGGCAGCATCGCCAAGTTTTAAGAACATGAAAGCTTATTTTGCAGTTATCCGTTGGGCAAACCTCCTATACCTGTTACTCACACTTTGCACACTTCGGTTTTTATTGATAGACCCATTATTTGAGATGGCGGGATATACTCCGAGCCTTGGAACAGTCCTATTTTTACTTTTGGTGCTGTCTATTATGTTGATAGCAGCAGCAGGCTATATCATTAACGACTATTTTGACGTTGAAACCGACAGAATAAATAAGCCCCACAAAGTATATATCGGCACGACCATCAGCCCCGATATGGCAATGAGGTTTTACTACATTTGTAGCGCGCTCGGTATCCTTATAGGTACTTATTTAGCTTGGGAGGTAGGTAATATCCGCCTAGTGAGTGTTCATCTTTTATCGGCAGCTTTGCTTTGGTTTTATGCCATATCTCTTAAGGGCAAACCCTTTATTGGGAACTTGGTCGTATCTGCATTGGTCGCCCTGAGTGTGTTAAGTGTTGCTCTCTTTGATGCCGAACTGCTCGCTTTTATGAGCATCAAGACTAAGGAGGTCTTTAAATCTGTTTTTGAAACCGTAACCGGTTTTTTAGTTGCTGCTCCCGAACTGAACAGCTATACGAACCGCGAACTCCTCGAAACCATTTTGACTTATGTGGGTGCTTATGCCGGATTTGCCTTTTTATTGAACCTCGTGCGTGAAATGGTAAAAGACATAGAAGACATAGAAGGAGACGAGGAAGCCGGTTTAAGAACCCTGCCTATTGCTGCCGGAGTGCCGTTTACCAAGCTCCTTGCGGTCGGTTTTACACTGATTACTGTTAATTTTATTGCCAAATTCCAAATCAACCAATTCCTTGTCGGACAAACATGGGTTGCTATTTTTACCTTACTGCTCGTTCAGGTTCCGCTGCTATACATCACCTACAAACTTTTTAAAGCATCGGTTAAAAAAGACTTCACGCACATCAGTAAAGTGATAAAACTGGTCATGTTGATGGGGCTTGCATACTTTCCCTATTTGCGGGCAAGTATGCAATTCATACCTGCACAAACCATATTACCCCCCGGCATCGAAAGCATTACCTATGATGCAGATACAACCGAAATCGAACAACCCGATACCCTCAAATATATTATAGACACCAAGGAGGGCATCACAAGACCCGATACCGCCTCAACCCCCCAAACCCCAAATAAGAGTACCCAAAAAGTCATTGACGACGACTTGTTGAAATAGTCGAAAAACAACACAGGGGTATCCTTTAAGATGGATATGTTCATTGAATTTGGATGACATCGTATCTATTCCTCGTTTTTTGTGGTGCTCGATTAAATGGCAGATTAAGATGGATTACTATTTGCCGAACATAAAGATTCCCCCTGATTTCGGATATTGATCTAACTTATATACGGCAACTTTCCACCAAGGCATGTCCTTACCACTTCTAAACGATTTCTATTCGGGTTATATCTGACCACCCGCAACAAAATGAACGATTAAGAGATCGTTTACTTGTAAGGTCTGTCAACAACTTTCAAGCAGAACCAACCCTGTTTGGTGTAGTTTGTGGTCATTCGCAATATATGGGTAACCTTTGAACGAAAATAAGCTGCCAATGCTCCAAAGAGCACTTCTCACGATGGCTTTTCTCCAATTCGACAGGGTGGAAACATCAAATTTTACGGTTGACAAAGCCCCCTTGTCGGTTGACAATTTGATAAAACAGGGTGACTTTGCTTCATTGCATGGGTGTTTTCAGATAAAGCCAAGGGAACAAAAAGATTTTACAGGGGGATTTCGTCCCAAAACAGGGTGACTTTGCTTCATTGCAGGGGTGTTTTTAGATAAAACCAAGGGAATAAAAACCCTTGCAGGGGCGATTTATTCATAAAACGGGGTGCTTCGCTCTTTTGCAGGGGGGCTTAGTTGTTTTGTCGAGGGGCTTGGATCCTTTGCACAGGTGCAAGGCATTCTTGCAGGGAGACAATTTGACCCTCCAATCGCTGAAAAACGGTATGAGGAGGGTAAAACGTTCCGGTGCTCTGTTTACCTTGTTATGGCAGTAGAAGAATTGCGGTATCCCTAAGTCCATAATTTGTTTATCCATTTTAAACCAATATGGACAATCTGCCTGTTAATGACAGTTCAACAAGTAGGGTTTCAATTACCTTTAGCATTGTTTGGCAGGATGCGCAACAGATTTCAATCCCTGTTTCGCAAAGTTAATAGGAAACAGAGAGATAAGAATGGGCCAAATGAATGAATCAATGCTTGATGAACAGGTTGGACAAAGATTAACCGTTCAACACATATCTTCTTTTAAAAAGGATATGTGTTTAGCGGGCTATGTGATTACCATCCTTACTTGTTCGTTTCGTCTTGCCAGAGTTGGGTAAACTCTTTGTAGAAAAACGGTATGGTTTCTATACCTTTATAATAGTTAAACAAACCGTAGTGCTCATTGGGAGAGTGAATGGCATCGGTATCTAAGCCAAAACCCAATAAAACAGTTTTTACCTTTAGCACATCTTCAAACAAAGCAACAATAGGAATGCTGCCCCCTTCGCGAGTGGGGATAGGTTTTTTGCCGAAGGTGGTTTCCAATGCTTTGGCTGCTGCCCGATACCCCAAAGAGTCGGTAGGGGTTACGGCTGCCTCGCCCCCATGCAAGGGTGTTACTTTCACCTTAACAGATGCAGGAGCTATGTTTTGAAAATGGGTTGTAAATAATTGGGCTATTTTTTCCGAATTTTGGTTGGGCACTAAGCGCATGGAAATTTTGGCATAAGCCTTTGATGGGAGTACTGTTTTTGCGCCTTCGCCGGTATATCCTCCCCAAATTCCATTCACATCTAAGGTTGGTCGTATGCTGATACGCTCTATGGTGGTGAAGCCTTCCTCGCCTTGCACGTCGTTGATGTCTAAATAATCCTTGTATTCTTGTAAATCAAAAGGGCGTTTGTTCATCTCAATTCGCTCTTCATGATTAACGACAACCATGTCATCGTAAAATCCGGGGATGGTAATGTGCCGGTTTTCGTCGTGCATCGAAGCAATCATTTGGCAGAGCACATTGATCGGGTTGGCTACTGCCCCTCCAAAAGTTCCCGAATGTAAATCGCGGTTTGGTCCGGTTACTTCTACTTCCATATAAGTTAAGCCGCGCAACCCGATAGTAATACTAGGTACGTCATTGGCAATCATGGAAGTATCTGAGATGAGTATAACATCACAGCGCAGTTTATCTGTATTCGCTTTAACGAAAGGGGCTAAATTTTCAGACCCAACTTCTTCTTCCCCTTCAATCATAAACTTTACGTTACAGGGCAACGTATTTGTTTTCATCATCGCCTCAAAGGCTTTCAGGTGCATATACATTTGACCTTTATCGTCACATGCACCTCGTGCAAATATCTTACCATCCTTCACCACGGGTTCAAAAGGCGGTGAGAGCCACAAATCGAGGGGGTCGGGCGGTTGAACATCGTAATGACCATATACCAAGACGGTGGGTAAATTGGGGTCAATCATTTTTTCGCCATAAACTATGGGGTTGCCGCCGGTTTCACAAAGTGCCACCTTATCGGCACCTGCTTCGGTGAGTTTGCCGGCTACAAGTTGAGCGGTTTTTAGTATATCGGGTTTGTATTGGCTATCCGCGCTAACCGATGGAATTCGCAATAAATCGAGTAATTCTTCTAAAAAGCGGTCTTTGTGTTGTTCGCTATACTTTTGTGCAGTTTGCATATCAAATATTTTTAGTGCTGAAGGCGCAAATTTACGCTTTTTGTTGTACATTTATAATAAGGTATGAATTGCAGTCTATTCGATTAGTGAAAGAAAAGATAATCGGCATAATTTGCGAGATAAAAGGTAGGTTTGCAATGTTTTCATAATTTTGCGCCCGAAACTTATTGTTCAGATATAGTTAGCGTTGTAATCAGCCAATTAAGAGAGGTATTTGGTTTACTGTATTAGTCGTTGAACTATAAGTAAACGGTTAATGATTGCAAATTTGGTTTGATTTTTGGTTTTGTTAATTGTACGGAATAGGAGGATGCCTCAAGTAAATTCAAGTGAAGGATTTAGTAGGCTTAGCAAGAAGAAATATCGTTTTTAAAAGAGGGACATTATTTTTTTGATTTTTCTTGAATTATATGAAGCGGCATGGTAATTTTACGCCAAAATATCGCTTTGAGAAAGGAAATTATTGTAATTAGATGTAGTCGGTAAATATTTTACTGAAAAAATGTTGTGGTTTATTACAAAGTAGCTAATTTTAGGCCAACGTTTGGAAGAATCCTATTAATACACTATAATTGTCGAATATTTTCAGTTTTGTTTAACTAAGCGAACATAAGTTGTTTTTATCCGCATAATGTTTATACATTGTGCCTTTGTTAGTGAATACAAAAAATGTTTTGAATACAAAGTGCAAATTAAATTCAATAAAAATCAATAAAACTTAAAATCATAGCTATGAAATTTAAGGCAACTTTAATTTATCGTTTATCATGGATAGCTTGTATGTCCATCATGCTAGCATTCACAAGTCAGGTAAACGCAGGAGTCGTGAACGTTCAATTTGCAAATCCCACCGTAAATTGTGTGGCAGGAGTGCCTACTACATTTTGTGTAACCTTGCAAGTGCGTGCCCAAACGGGAACTTTTAAAATAGGAAATAGTACTGCATTCTTTCAATATAATGCCAATACTATTAACAATCCAGTAAAAACTGCCGGTAGCGATGCGGCATTTAGTACGGGTAGCGGCTATGGTTTTGCCCCCCAATTCTCCTCTTTGGAGCAAGGTAATATCGGCGAAGGTAATTTTAATGTTCTTTTAGGAGCAGGTGCCGGAACACCCACTACCGATGTAACCAGTACTGCATGGTCAAACATGGCGCAATTTTGCTTCACCATTGTTAACTCTGCCGGTACTGCCAACATTTCTTTCAATACGACTTATACAGGTTTTAACGACCAAACCAACAACCCCGCCAACTCCCATACATTGGGTACAAGCAGTCCGTTTAGTGGTGGTTTAGCGGCTTGTTCTGTAGTAGGTACTGTTGTACAACTGAAAGCACATTTAGAAGGTTCTTACAATACTACTAATGGTACAATGAATAAATCATTGAATACCGGTGTTTTGATACCTTTGGCACAACCCTATAACCAAACTCCTTGGAACTATACCGGCACTGAATCAATTGCATCCCTTCCTACTACTATGGTGGATTGGGTATTAGTTTCGGCAGCCACTTTGGCCGGTTCTACTTGGACAATAGTAGAGCGCAAAGCAGCTATGATTTTGCAGGATGGCAGTATAGTTGACCCAACAGGCGGAAGTGCAACAGGGGTTACCTTTAATACATTAACCTCCGGCGGCAGTTATTACTTCCTTGTTCGTCACAGAACCCATATCCCGACAGTCTCAAGTTCAACTATTGTTGTACCGAATGTTTCTGCTTATGACTTTGGATTAGCAAATCAAAGCATTACCATCGGGGCAACAACCTATACCCAGCAAAAAACCGTTGGAACAGGTGGAAACCAGAAATGGGTGATTCGTACAGGTAATGCCAATGGTGATAACAACATCAATACATCAGACCGTAATTCATGGAATGCCAACAACCCAAGCACCAACGTTTACAAAAACCAAGATTTTAACATGGACGGACAAGTGAATACTGCCGACCGTAACCGTTGGAATGCTAATAACCCATACACTGGTTTTGTCGTTCCTCAACAGTAAAAAAAACTAATAGAATTCTTAGTTAACTCATAGTTGTCTTAAAAAGCGATAAGCAATAAACTAATTTACTTATCGCTTATCCGAAATCAAAAATAAAAAATTTAAATATTATGCAATTAAAAAACTTTACAATTGCCTTCTGTTGCATGGTACTCGCTTTTTTTGCCTCAACAAATGCTTATTCGCAGAATTTTGGGGTAGTGGTGGGTCCTTCAACAGTAGATTGCTCCGGTGGCACACCAACCGTAACATTTACCTTATCGGCAACTTCTACTTCGACTTACCTTGTAGATAACTGGAATGCCTTTTTGTATTTTAACCAAACTGCGATTACCAACCCTGTAATCACTTTTGCTCCCGGATTTACCGGAAGCTATGGTAACGGCGTTGATGTTTTGGTTGGCATTGCACAGTTTAATGCTTTTTGGAATGGAGCTGCCAATGGACAAACACAATCATTCAGCACCACGCCAACTCTTTTGGCAACTGTTGTTTTTGAAATAGTTAACAGTGCCCAACCTCCCAACTTGCTTTTTGAAATAGCACAGACTTTTGGCTCTGATAATAACTTTAACGAGTATTATTTAGCAAATGGCAGTTTGTTTGGTGGTGTTACGCTTGCTTGCCCGGCAGGACCTTGTAACATTAGCGGTCTTGTCGCCGGCGCACAAGGTGCTTGCGTACCTGCAAGCAATACTTATACGCAAGTGGTAACGGTTTCTTATACTAACCCTCCCGCCGGTGGAAACTTGGTGGTCAATGGTCAAAGTTTTCCCATTACAACCAGCCCTCAATCAGTCATCTTGAGCGGTTTGACCGCAAACGGCAGCTCAGTAAACGCAACCGCTTCTTTCAGTGCAGAACCGGCATGTACTTTTACATCTAATAACTTGTTTACCGCTCCGGTTAGTTGTGCTCCAACTTGTAATATTAGCGGTATCACTGCCGGTACTCAAACAGCATGTGTTCCTGCTACCAATAACTACACTCAACAGGTAACAGTAACTTATAGCAATGCTCCCGCAAGCGGTCAATTAACGGTAAACGGTCAAAACTTTAATATTACAACCAGTCCACAAACAGTAACGCTAACCGGCTTAACATCCGATGGTAATGCTGTCAGTGCAACGGCATCTTTTACAGCCAATCCCGGTTGTACTTTTACTGCCAATAACTTGTTTACTGCCCCTGCAAATTGCGCACCTGTTTGCTCCATTGCAAGCATTACTGCCGGTACTCAAACAGCTTGTGTACCTGCAACAAATACTTATACACAACAAGTAACGATCACTTTTAGCAATCCTCCTCCGGTAGGAAACTTGGTAGTGAATGGTCAAACCTTTACGATTGGCACGAGTCCTCGTACCGTTACGCTGACTGGATTAGTTGCTAACGGCAACCCTGTCAACGTAAGTGCCAACTTTTCGGTCAATCCGGGTTGTGCATTAACGGTGAACGGATTATTTACTGCTCCGGTTAGTTGTACCCCGGTTTGTAGTATTTCCGGACTATCTGCAGGTACTCAAACTGCTTGTGTTCCTGCTACTAACACCTATACTCAACAGGTTACCGTTTTATATGTAAATGCACCCGCTACCGGATCATTGACAGTTAACGGTCAAAACTTCGCTATTACCGGTAGCCCTCAAACAGTAACACTAACCGGACTACCTGCCAATGGTAATGGTGTAAATGTTACAGCTTCATTTACGGCAACTCCGGGTTGTTCTCTAACAAATACAAATGTTTTTGCTGCTCCTGCAAGTTGTTCAGTAGTTGATCCTTGTCTCGGAGTAACGGTAAGTGGCTCTGCTACTTATAATTGTACCGCATTCTTGCAATTATCAGCAACAGGCGGTTCAGGCACCTATACTTTTACTGCTAACGGTGTAGCTGTTAATAATGGCGATGCTTTACCGAATGGAACGTACAGCATTGTTGCTACCGATTCTAATGGTTGTACAGACGCTACTCCTTTTTCTTTGGTAGTGAATGTTGCAACCGTATTTACTGCTACATACAGTTGTACAACAGGAATTTCTCTTAACATTGTAGGTGGAGTGGGTCCGTTTAACTTTACTGCCAATGGAACTTCTGTTACCAATGGATCTACTTTGGCCGATGGTACTTATACCGTTATTTATGTTGATGCTAATGGTTGCACAGACGCTTTAGTATTAGACGTATTTTGCCCCTGCAATGGTGTTGTCGTTGATATTGAACCTTCTTATGATTGCGTTACAGGTTTAGATATTTTGATTAACGGCAGTGGAAATGTTGCTACTTATACCATTACAGCCAATGGCATAGCTGTTACAAACGGTTCATTCTTACCCAACGGAACTTACACAATTGTAGCCACTGACCAAAACGGTTGTACAGGTACTTTAACAGGTTTTGTTATAAATTGTGCCGATACAGGGTGTACAGGTGTAAATATCGAAGTAACAGCCACCTACGACTGCGCAACAGGGTTGGTAGTAACTGCTTCGGGCGGTGTAGGCGAACATACCTTTAATATAGGAGATGGTGCTGTATTAGCAAATGGTACTTATACTATCATAGCTACCGATGAAAACGATTGTACCGGTAGCGTTGGTTTAGTTGTTGATTGTGTTTCTTGTGTTGGTGTTGATATAGATGTTACGGCTTCTTACAACTGCAATACAGGTTTGTCGGTCAGTGCTAGTGGTGGTACGGGTTCATTTACCTTCGTTACCGGTGGAAATGTAGTTGGGAATGGTTCATTCTTACCCGATGGCAACTACATCATTACAGCATTTGACGGCAACGGCTGTGCAGGAAGTGCAACGATTTCTGTTTCAAGCATACAACTAAGCGTTTCTTACAATTGTCTAAGCGGTTTAAGCATTAGTGCTAACGGCGGTTCAGGTAGTTTCAGTTTCTCTACCACTCAAGGTGCAAGCGTAAATAACGGCACCAATTTGGCAAATGGCTTCTATCAGTTTGTAGTTATGGATTCAAATGGTTGCTCCGGCAATATTGCAGGATTAACCGTAAATTGTGGTGGTACTGGTGGCCCATGCGATGGTGTTAGTTTCCAAATTAGTCCTAGCTATGATTGTACTAACGGACTTTCATTTGCTACAGCGGGTAATGGCACCTCTCCATATACCATTATTGCCGATGGCACTACGCCTGTAACCAACGGCTCTTTCTTAACCGATGGAACTCATACTTTTACTGTAACCGATGCCAATGGTTGCTCCGGTTCAATTTCAGGAACAATTACTGTTGATTGTGTAACAGATCCTTGCAGTGGTGTTACCATAAACGTAAGTGCTTCTTATAGCTGCGCTACCGGCCTATCGGTTAGTGCCAGCGGTGGTGCTACCCCATATAGCTTTGGACCCTTAAACGGTACAATACTTCCCGAAGGTGTTTATATTATTTCAGCTACGGATGCAAATGGTTGTTCAGGCACTACTGTATTAACAGTTGGTAATTGTAATCAACCTCCTGTTGCTAACCCTGACGCAGTTGTAACCTTAGCAGGTGCTCCAAGCGTAACGTTTAACGTTCTTGGCAACGACAGTGATCCCGATGGTGATGCTATATCATTGGTAAGTATCAATAGTGTCTCTCCCGCAGGTGCAGGAAGTGTAATCAACTTTACTGCCGGTGGACAAGTAACATTCTCTGTAACCCCGGGCTTTACTGGCACAGTTGTTATTTCTTATACCATTCAAGACTCCAATGGTGCTTCTGCCAGTTCAACCATTACGATAAACGTACAAGGTTGTGATGCAGATGCCGGTGCAATCAGCAATGCTTTTAACCTAGCATGTGCAGATGCCCTTTCTATTAGTGTAGGTTCAACCGGATTTAACAACTCAGCAGGGTATTCACAAAATTATCTTTTAGTAGATGGTAGTGGAACCATAGTTGCAGTTTCTGCAAACGGTAATTTACCAAATGCAGGGACCGGAAACTACACAGTTTATGCGATTAATTATGCAAATGCTAATGCTCCTACCTTTGGAGTAGGAACAACACTCGCAGCACTTCTCGCTCAAAGTGGCAGTTCTTGTTTCGATATTTCAGCCCCTGCTGAAGCAGTCGTCCTAACTCCCGTTACTTTATCTGTGGAAACCTTCTGCGACCCAACAGTAGATGGTGGTTTCTTTGTTCGCTTAACAGCAAATGGTGGTTTCCCTGCCTATTCTAATGTAGGTGGATATGGTACGAACTTACCTCCTTACTTTATTCCTTGGGATCCTATTCTAGGTGCAGGTGTACTTGTATCAGGTCCCTTCCCCAACGGATTACCTTGTTTTAAAGTGGACATCATTAGCGATGGTTTCTTGTGTACAGTCGGCGATATATTCGTATGTCCTCCCGAACCTTGTATAATTGAATGTACTCCCGAAGCAGGTGATATGTCTGATGAATTACAGCCTATTTGTGACGGTGGTGAGGCTTCAGTTATTTCAAACGGTATAGAAATTGATGTCGAAGAAGTTGGTTTCTATGTAGTTCATACTGCACCTGACCTAGGTGATGGTGAAGTGATTGCTGTATTCCCTGTACCATTCAATGTTACAAATACGGTTAACATCGCACTTGCCGACTTACCCGGTGCGACTACCAATACTGTTTACTATGTAAGTGCGATTGTAGGCCAAAATGACTTTAACGGTGATGGTCTTCCCGATTTAGGTGATATTTGTACAGATGTTGCAGGTAGCACTCCAATCGTTTTCTTAACCCCATTGTTGGTTGATGTTGAGCCTATCTGTAATGATGATACTCAAGAATATACCTTAGTCATAGCAGTATCGGGTTCTTACCCCGAATTTGACCCAAGCACAAGCTACACGGGGTTTGGAGATTTCAACGATCAGTTTACTTCTTCCATACTTATATCCGGTTATGCCTCCGGTAGCGAATACTTTATCGGTATTACCGATGACGCAGGTTGCACTTATACCGAAGCAAACCTCGTAACTTGTAAACCTACTCCTATTACTTTGCTTCGTTTTGATGGCAAAGTATTGGTTGAAGGAAATATGTTAAACTGGACAACAGCTACAGAAACCGATAACGATTTCTTCACGCTTAAACGTTCTGTTGATGGGGTTAACTTCGAAGCAATCGGAACATTAAAAGGTGTTGGTAACAGTATCATAGCCAACAGTTATGAGTTCTTAGACAAAAATGCTCCTAACGGATTGAGCTATTACCAATTATCTCAAACAGATTTTGACGGTACGACAAATATCGCTTCTGAAGTGATTACACTTCGCCGTGATGCTGCTCCATTTGGCTTTGTTGAAGTAGCTCCTGTGCCTACAGCACATACTTTAAGCGTAAGCTACAATACCAGCATGAGTGGTGAAGTGGTATTTGCCATCCATGATGTTGCGGGTCGTTTGATTTCAACTCACAAAGCATTAGCTCAAAATGGTTTGAATAACGTCTCTTTTGATGTTACCAACTATGCGGCCGGTGTTTACTTTATCACGTTAAACAACGGATTGAGTGTTCAAACCACGCGATTTGTGAAAGAATAGCATTAGAGTAAGATTACTCAAAATTAAGCCCCGCTCCGGTTTCCGAAGCGGGGCTTTTTTTGCTTTTTAATTTGAACAATCCCAACCGAGTTAAACTCAAAGTTGAAGACTTTTAAGGAACAACTGAAAATTGCAGTAAAAAAGGTAGGGGTTAGGTAAAATTCTGTATCTCAATAGCTAAAATTAGGGGGCGAAGTTGTAAGTTTGCAATTAAATTTGAATTTCGTGTATGAAGCTGTTTTTTCTGCTTCATAACCATTCGGTTAGCATTCCATATTTATTTTTCGCTCTGATTTTAAATAAAACTTAAGTACTATGCAGTTAAAAAACTTTACTTTTATTCTTTGCTTTTTTGCACTAACACTGCTCACCTCTATTAATACGCAAGCACAAAGTTTTGACGTGTCGGTAGATAATATTACTTTAGACTGTACCACAGCCCCTTCTACGTTGACCTTCACCATTTACGCATCCTCTGATGCGCCTTATTTAGTGGACAACTGGAATTTGTTTTTGTATTTCAACTCCAGTGCCCTGTCTAATCTTCAAGTAAATTTTGCACCTGGATTTACCGGTAACTATGGAAGTGGTTTGCAGGTTCTTGACGGTATAACTCAGTTCAATACCTTTTGGAACGGTGCTGCAAATGGACAAACCGAATCTTTTGAAAACACACCAACAGAGTTAGCAACCTTAACTTTTGATGTGATAGACGGCACATTGCCTTCCGGTTTATTATTTGAAGCGTCTCAAACATTTGGCTCGGATAATAATTTTCAAGAGTTTTACACCACGAGTGCCGATCTATTTGGAGGTGTTTCAATTTCGTGCAATGTGGCTGTTTGCGAAATTTCCAATTTAGCGGCAGGAGCTCAAAGTCTTTGTAGCCCTAATACCAATACATACACACAGGAGGTTATTGTTACTTATCAAGATGCTCCCGCAGGAGGACAATTAGTGGTAAATGGTCAAAATTTCGCCATTACAGGTAGCCCACAATCAGTTGTACTTACCGGTTTAGATGCAGATGGCGGCTCAGTGGGTGTAACAGCCTTTTTTACAGATGATGCAGGTTGTACCCTAACAGTTGCAAATTTGTTTACAGCACCCGTTAATTGTACGGTTGTACCGGTTTGCGGTGTTTCAAGTATTACCGCAGGTACTCAAACTGCTTGTGAACCTGTTACCAACACTTATACACAGGAAATTACCATTACTTATGAGAATGCACCCGTAACTGGTGAGTTATTAGTAAATGGTCAAAGTTTCGCCATTTCCGGCAGCCCTCAAACTGTAACACTAACCGGATTAACAGCAGATGGTGGAGCGGTTAGCGTTACCGCTTCATTTACCGATGATGTGGCATGTTCGCGAACTGCATCTGATTTGTTTACTGCACCGGTTAATTGCGAAGTGATACCAGTTTGTAATATTACAAGTATCACTGTTGGCACCCAAAGTGCTTGCGACCCGGTAACTAACACATATTCTCAAGAACTTACCATTACTTACGAAAATGAACCGATTCTTGGTGATTTGGTTGTAAACGGTAAGCAATTTGCAATTAGTGGCAGCCCACAAACGGTTTTACTTGAAGGCTTAGTTTCCGATGGATTGGTAGTGAGCGTTACAGCCTCGTTCTCAGATGACTTGATATGTTCATTATCAGTAGCCGATTTGTTTACAGCACCGGTCAATTGCGAGGTAGTACTAACTTGTGCAATTACAGGTTTTTCGGTTGGCAACCAAACTGCTTGCGACCCTGCTACCAATACTTATTCACAAGACGTTAGGGTTACTTATGAAAACGCACCCTTAGGCGGCAGTTTAGTTGTCAATGGTCAATCATTTCCAATTACCGGTAGCCCACAAATGGTAACACTTACAGGGTTACCCGCCGATGCCGCCTTGGTTAGTGTTTCAGCTTTTTTTACGGATGATGCATTATGTGTCGCTGCTGCTGCCGATTTGTTTTCAGCTCCCGAAGGATGTAGTTTACCCGACCCATGCGTAGGAGTTGATATTAGCGTAATAGCTTCTTATACTTGTCCGACAGGGTTATTACTATCTGCAACAGGGGGTCAAGACCCTTATACTTATACTTCAAACGGTCAAATATTAGCAGACGGAGAGTTGTTAAACAATGGTGATTATAGCATTATTGCTACAGATGCCAATGGTTGTTCCAATACTGTTTCAGAAGTATTGACAGTCAATAGTTTGACCACGCTTTTGGTCAGCTACAATTGCGAAACCGGAATAGAACTCGATTATGCCGACGGTGAAGCACCAATTTCATTTACAGTTGATGGTAACGATATAACCGATGGCACTATATTGGTCGATGGAGCATATTTGATTGAAGCAATAGATGCTAATGGTTGTGTTGCAAGCACGATACTTGATTTTTCTTGTGCTTGCGCTCCTAATGCAGGATTTATGTCCACAACCCTGCAAACAGTATGCGATGGGAATGCCGCTTCAGTACTTTCTGAAGGAATAACTGTTGATTTACCGGCAGGCGAAACAGGGCTTTACCTAGTTCATACAGCTCCGGACATTAATGATGGTGAAGTCATCGGAGTATTTGTTGTACCGGTTGATCCAACCGAATCATTCGCTTTTAATGCTACGGATTTATTAGGGGGTACTACTAATACAGTTTACTATGTAAGTGCGATTGTCGGTAGAACCGATAGTGATAGCGATGGAATACCTGACCTTGGTGATGCTTGTACTGATTTATCGGAAAGTCAACCGGTTGTATTCCTTGACCTACTTGTAGTGGACATTCAGCCAATATGCGACCCAATTACATCAGAATATACATTGACAGTAACTGCAAACGGTGGATACCCCTCTTTTGATACCGATGCTCAGTACACCATATTTGGGGATGTTGACGATCAATTCACTTCAACAATCGTTACATCGCCTTATGTATCCAACACTGCTTACCTTATCGGCGTAAGTGATGGTGTAGGGTGTGCATACAGTGAAAGTAGAATTATAGATTGTATTCCTACTCCGGTAACGATGATACGTTTTGATGGTGTTGTTTTGCCTGAAGGAAACTTCATTACTTGGGCAACTGCTTCTGAAATCAATAATGACTACTTTACACTTGCTCGTTCAAATGATGGTGTTAACTTTATCACTATTGGAACGGTAAAAGGAGCAGGTACAGTAAGTACATCTAGAAGTTATGAACTTCTAGACAAAAATGCACCTGAAGGCTTAAGTTATTACCGGTTAGTACAGACAGATTTTAATGGTACTACAAATGTTGTAGGGTTAATCGTTTTACAACGCCATTCATCTACAGTTGGTTTTGTAGAAGTATCACCTATACCTACTACCAACCTGTTAAACATTAGCTTCAATACAAGCGTATCAGGTGAAATAGAATTTACTGTTCACGATATCATCGGTCGTAAAATCAGCTCTCACAAGAAAATGGCTCAATTAGGTTTGAACCAGACTACATTAGAGGTGAAAAACTTTGCTGCCGGAGTTTACTTTATTTCCTTTAACAATGGATTCGGTATTCAAACTACCCGATTTGTGAAAGAATAAGAGATTCTTCTATAAATAATAAACCCCCGACTCGATTTATCAAGCCGGGGGTTTATTATTTTTAAAAATTTCTAGCAAAAAATACAATTTCTTGTTTGAACATTGAAATAATAAGAGGCATCTTTCGTTCTTAAACAAAAGCAATCGCAATGCAGGTAATTTATCGAACTATTGGTCTATTCGCGTTTGGTTTGTTGTTCACATTTTTATTTGAATCTTGTAAGCACGAACCAATTTTACCGGATGAGAATCCGATAGATACAACCACAAATCCAATTGATACCACTACCTATCCACCACCGGATACTTCAGACATAAACGACAACCCTTGTTTGCCTAATGTCATCTATTTTGAAAGAGATGTATTGCCAATCTTGTTGTCAAACTGTGCTTATACAGGTTGTCATGATGCCGCATCACACGAAGAAGGAGTTGTTTTAAACAATTACAACAACGTTATCAATACCGGCGATGTGAAACCTAATAATCTAAATGGCAGCGATTTATACGAAGTCATTACCGAGAACGATCCCGATGATATTATGCCCCGACCACCGGGAGCTCCTTTGAGTAGTGCTCAGATAAGTATTATTGCACAATGGATATTGCAAGGTGCGCAAAATCTAACTTGCAATGAAACAGGCGGTTGTAATACCATTAATGTGAGTTTTGCAGCTACAGTTTTGCCCATCATACAAAACTATTGTGTAGGCTGCCATAGTGGTAGTAGCCCGCAGGGAGGACTATTGCTTACTAACTACAATCAAATTGCAGCAGCAGCGAATTCAGGAAAGTTGGTAGGTTCAATCAAAGGGACAGGTTATACCCCAATGCCTTATCTACAGTCACCTTTAAACTCCTGTTTTATCCAAAAGATAGAATCTTGGGTACTAGATGGGGCACTTAATAACTAATCTACAGTTGAATAGGATTGAAAATTATTTTCCCAATTTCCATTATATAGTTAAACCTTTGTTTTCAATTTCTATCTAATAAGGTGGGTTTAGTGTTTGGGGTTTTCAAGAATAGCCCTTTCTGCGATACCCGCCAATCATAGATAGACAATAGCCATGATTTTTTGATTATTCGATTTCACCACCTAAAGCGTTAATTTAAGTTTAAAACGCTAAACTGTTATTTATGAATTGGAAACGATTTTTACCGGTTTTTGTACTTTTTGTACTCACCTTTCAAGCTGCTTGTTATTACGACAACGAAGAAGAACTTTATCCGGCCGGTGAACAACCCACAACTTGCGATACAGTAGGCGTTACTTATGCGACTAAAATACTTCCCCTTTTACAAACCAAATGTTATGTTTGTCACAGTTCAGGTGCTGCATTAGGAGGAATAATTTTAGAAGATTATGCCAATGCTGCGCAGTATGCACTAAACGGAAAGTTATACGGAGCCATCAATCACAATACCGGTTTTTCACCCATGCCTCAAGGTGGGGCTAAATTACCTGCCTGTGATATTGCAATAGTTAAAAAATGGGTGGATGATGGCGCACCCAATAATTAGAAACGCAAACTATTTTATATTACTAACCAACAAAATCACTTATGAAGACTAAATTTTTAGTAGCACTGTTAATAATAGCAGCAATAGGCAGCTATGTAGGATTGAAGATGTATAATAAACCGGTATCCCAAACATCGGATTTAAAAACTGATTTGCAAGTTGATGCTCAAGCATTGTTTGCCGAATTTGAACAAGATGAGAATGCTGCCAATCAAAAATATAATGATAAAGCGGTAGAGGTTAAAGGTGTAGTGGTTAATGTATCAAACGAAGGAGGAAAGACTACTGTTACCCTAAAGGGAGGTGATATGGGAGGCGTAAGTTGTGAAATGCAAGATACTTCCGGCACCGAGAACATAAAAGCCGGAGATTCAGTAACTATAAAAGGGGTTTGTACCGGAGTGTTAATGGATGTGGTTTTAGTTCGCTGTGTATTAGCAAAATAGAAGTCTCGGTTAATCAATTCTCAATACAATTTTAAGTTTTTTAATTCTAAATAAATTAAGACCATGAAAAAGCAATTTTTTCTTTTTACACTTTTATTAGTTTCAAGTGCTACTATTTTTGCACAGGGTAAATTTTTTACCAAAAACGGACACATTGATTTCTTCTCTTCCACACCCATGGAGAATATTTCAGCCGCCAACGACAAGGTTACCAGTGTATTCGATACTGAAACCGGAAAATTAGACTTTGCGGTATTGATAAAAGCATTTGAGTTTGAAAAAGCACTGATGCAAGAGCATTTCAATGAAAACTATATGGAGTCGGACAAGTTCCCTAAATCTACATTTAAAGGTCAGATTGATAACATATCAGACATCAATTTTAAAAATGGCGGATCATATTCAGTAACCGTTAGTGGAGATTTGACCATTCATGGCGTTACTAAACCGGTTACTGCCAGAGGCACACTTGATGTTAGTGAAGGTAAAATTGTTGCAACTACCAAGTTTTCTGTGGCTGTAGCAGATTACAATATTGAGATACCAAAATTGGTGAGAGACCAAATTGCCAAAAATATTGACATTTCGGTGGCCATTAAGTATCAGCCCTATACACAATAAAAATTGGCAAATTCTGTTGAACGGGTATGCAAAGCCTACAATAACTTGTAACTTCGCATATCCGTTTTTGTATTTTTACTTATTAAACTTTTCTAAATGAGATACATACTGTATTGTCTTGTTTTAATGTCACTTTTACTGATACAGGTAAAAATATTTGCCCAAGACGATTTACTTGACTTATTGTCTGATGATGAAGAACCTCAAACAGAATATGTAAAAGCTAGCTTTAAAACGAATAAAGTAATCAATGCCCATTCTCTTGAAAATACCGCAGGAGGAGTACTGGATGTTAAAATATCGCATCGGTTTGGCTATCTGAATAGTGGTTGGGAGAATTTTTTTGGTATTGAT
This sequence comes from uncultured Bacteroidota bacterium, assembly GCA_937907475.1. GTDB lineage: Bacteria > Bacteroidota > Bacteroidia > Chitinophagales > UBA2359 > UBA2359. The sequence goes on from CALCIK010000060.1 coordinate 43,550, forward strand.
AATGCTACTGTCAGGCTTGGAGTAGATTATGGTATTACCGATTGGTTGGCAATAGGAGCGGGGCGTAGCAGTTTTGAAAAATTATATGATGGATACGTAAAGGCCAAAATTTTGCGACAAAGTACCGGCGGTAAGCGCAATATGCCTATTACATTGGCCTATTTAGCGACTATGGCGGTAAAAACAACAGACTGGAGCAATCCGGAAAGAAAGAATTATTTTACCTCACGATTATTTTTCACCCATCAACTCATCATAGGCCGCAAATTTAGTGAGGGGTTTTCGATGCAAGTAATGCCTACCCTCGTTCATCGCAACTTGGTAACTTCAACAGATGAAAAGAACGATGTGATTGTGTTGGGGGTAGCCGCACGTCAAAAGCTAAACAAAAGGATAGCTATCAATGCTGAGTATTTTTATATCTTGCCGAACCAAGTGAATGAAGATATAAAGAATTCCCTTTCATTAGGAGTTGATATTGAAACAGGAGGACACGTTTTTCAATTGCATTTTACCAATTCAAATGCCATGATTGAAAAGGGGTTTATGACAGAAACTATAGGGGACTTTTTTAAAGGGGATATTCATTTTGGGTTTAACATTTCTCGAGTATTTACGCTTAATAAACCAAAGAAAAAATAGGTTTCCGGTAGGTTTATCTATCATTTACATCCAATGTTACATTAGTTTGCCTTCCTTCTCTTTTTCCAATTGGTTTGAGCACCTTGCGTATTAACATTCATTTCATGCCCTTTACTCGATGATTCTTGGTTCTTCTCATACATTTTTGCGGCAATTATTGCGGCAAATTGCGCTTCCGTTTCATTAATTTGAGGATGTAACAGTTCCGGTTTAAAATACCGTCCAACGAAATTAGTGTCAAAATGCCCTGATGTAAAGGCTTCATGATTCATCACAAACATGCCGAACGAAAGCGTGTTTTCGATGCCGATAATATGGTAACCCGCAATTGCTCTTTTCATTTTTTCAATTGCTTCGGTACGTGTAGCGGCATGAACGGTTAACTTTGATATCATGGGGTCATAGTAAATAGGGATGGTCATGCCCTGTTCAAAACCTTCATCCACCCTGATGCCGGGACCTTGCGGAGAAACATAAGTATTTAACGTGCCAATATCGGGAAGAAAATTATTAGTCGGGTCTTCAGCATATACCCGCAATTCTATAGAGTGACCGTTAATATGTAAGTCTTCTTGCTTAAAACTAATTGCCTCACCTCTTGCAATTCTAATCTGCTCTTTAACCAAATCTATTCCTGTAATCATTTCGGTGACCGGATGTTCTACTTGAAGGCGAGTGTTCATTTCTAAGAAATAGTAATTCATTTGGTCATCAACTAAAAATTCAACCGTTCCTGCACCCACATAATTACAAGAACGGGCTACGTTAACAGCACTCAAACCCATACGTGCTCTCAATTCGGGAGTCAGGATTGAAGAAGGGGCTTCTTCTATCACCTTTTGATGTCGCCGTTGTATGGAACATTCCCGTTCAAATAAGTGTACGATATTTCCATGTGTATCACCAAGCACTTGCACTTCGATATGACGGGGTGAGGTTACGTATTTTTCAATAAAAACAGAGCCATCACCAAATGCTGCAAGGGCTTCGCTCACGGCTCGTTGCATTTGCTCTTCCAACTCTTCTTGGTTTTCTACAATCCGCATTCCTTTGCCGCCACCACCGGCTGCTGCCTTTATTAATATTGGAAAGCCTGTAATTCCTGCTATTTTGTGTGCTTCTGCAATATCTGTAATTGCGGTATCTGCACCCGGCACCATTGGAATATGGTATTTAGCTGCTGCTGCTTTAGCAGCAAGCTTATTGCCCATCGTTTCAATTGCTTGAGGTGTTGGACCGATAAAAATAATACCGGCATCTGTTACAGCTTGAGCAAATGCAGAATTTTCAGATAAAAAGCCATATCCCGGATGTATTCCATCTACGCCTAATTTTTTGGCAACTTCGATAATGGTCGTACCTTTAAGGTATGATTGGTTAGATGGAGGCGGCCCAATGCAAACAGATTGGTCGGCATATTTTACATGTGGAGCATTTCGATCTGCTTCAGAATAAACAGCAACGGTTTGAATACCCATTTCTTTAAGTGAGCGCATTATGCGCAAGGCTATCTCTCCTCTGTTGGCAATTAAAATTTTTTTCATGAAATTGGAAGATGCTTTTATTTTGCAAAGATGCTGTTTTTAATTGAATAATTGATACCGGCTTCATTAAACGATGAACGTTGAAGTGTGTCAAATATAGTAGTAAAGTATTTAAAAACTATAAAAATATATTACATGAGAAACTTTATGGTCTTGCTTTTATCTGTTTTCATTTTTTCCAATCTTAGAGTTCAAGCGCAAGAGTCGGTTTTACATTTGCAAATGTTTGACAAAACACCTTTCAGCATTGTTTTGGATGATATTCACTTTAAAGATATCCGCATTTCATATACTATTAAAAATGTTCCTCATGGGGTGCATTTGTTGAAAGTAATTAAACCGCGTGCTAATCGAAAAACAGGTCGAATTATTTTCGCCGACTATGTTCGAATTCCGGAGGGTAAAGAAATTTTCGCCTATATAGATTCGGATAATCTATTTAGGGTGCATGATGCAATATCATTGAATGAAGAAAGACCCACCAAACAACGCCCCGATGACCCATATATTAAGGATAACCCTAGTCGGCAAGACATAAGTAATAATCAATCAACCAATCCGACTATAACACAACCCGACAATGTAGCACCTGTTACAGCTTCACCGGGGATGAATGTAACGGTTTTTCAAACACTTAAAAGTAAGGTTAGGGAGCAAGCTTATGATGATGCACGATTGGACTTAGTAAAACAGTCTGTTAGCAGAGAAGTGCCTCTAAATTGTGAACAGCTTGGAGAGATAATAGATGTTTTTAGTTTTGAGGCAGGGAAATTGGATTTAGTTAAGTTCGTTTATCCATATTTAACAGATAAAGATCAACTCCCTAGTATTCATAACCGTTTTAAGTTTCAGAGTAGTCTAAGCGAGTTGTCAAAACTAGGGAACAAGTAATAGCACCGGTAAGTAAAAGAAAGGTGCAAATTAGAACTATCCAAAGGCAACACCTTTTGAGCAATTGACTAATTAGCTACAATTTCCTATTTTAGATTGTAGAAAACCCGCACCATTTTCAAAACCCGAAAAAAACCAACCCGCACTGCTCATCACACAAGGGTTGTATGTGGTTTAATAATGAGCGAGTTCCTATTATAATGGAACTGGTTGGAAAAACTTATATTGACCTTATCGAAGCGAATGAAATGCAACTTGGATACCTTTCAAAGTTTAGCTTGATGTTTTGCTTTGAAGGTTGAAAAATATTGTTGAGAGATATCAAGTGCCAATGATGCTTTAACCTCTAACTCCGTTTTTTGATAGGTAATAGGTTGGAAAAAAAGGCTGAAAGCCTTGCTTTGAAAGGGATGTTCTTTACTTTATTATTCCCTAACCTTTGGTAATATGAATGGCTCATCCGATTGAAATTTATGACACGATACTTTAGGTTCTGAGGCAAATCAGATAAACATCAATTTCTACCTCTACTATGTTTGTTGCCGTTGGGATAAAGTAAAGTAGTTGGCTGAAACGGTGAGTGGCAAGTTGATAGGTAAAATTACGCCTAAAGGTGGGTCGCACCCTTTTTTGTAAGCAACTCAAATAGAAGCGAAGTCTATTGGTGTTAAATTTTCTGCTTGTCTTTTGAAACGTTCTTGCTCATAAATGAAACGTTCTTGCTCATA
>CALCIK010000061.1 GCA_937907475.1 uncultured Bacteroidota bacterium
TGTCTATTGTCTTATGTCTATTGTCTTATGTCTATTGTCTTATGTCTATTGTCTTGTGTCTATTGTCTTATGTCTATTGTCTTATGTCTATTGTCTTATGTCTATTGTCTTGTGTCTATTGTCTTGTGTCTATTGTCTTGTGTCTTGTGTCTATTGTCTTGTGTCTTGTGTCTATTGTCTTGTGTCTATTGTCTATTGTCTCCAATCTAAAATCGTAAATCCCCTCCAATCTTCTGTTCAAGCATTTTTTATCATTTTTTTTACAAAAAGAAGGCAATATTGAATCTAAATCCCAATTTTCGCTATAATTGTGTAATAAACGACAAAAAGTGTTTTTTCAACAAGCTGCTGTTGGTTAATTACAAAGAATGACACCCCCCTCTGATAGATTTCACAAACTCATTCATACCTCAACTCGCTACCATCACTATTCCACTTATCACAAATTAAATATCTTGTTATGAAGAAAATTCTACCCGTTTTATTGATTTTAATGATGCTGCTCCAAACCGTTTCATGCAGCAAAAAGCCGGCAGACAACAGCCGCACATCCGATATGGAAGCCCGAAAAGCAGAAAATGCTCAAATGACGACCGAAAGCACCGGAAAAGCCAATTCGCGCATGTCCTTACCGGGATATACGCCCACGGGCAACCCCGATGTGGATGAGGCGAATTATGCGAAAGCAAAAGAAGACTTCTACAACAACAACCCCGAAGGCTACAAGGCTTGGGCAGAAAGTATGCAAAATACTGCCAACCAAAACAGTCAACAGCCCGCTACCCCACAAGTAACCACTATTAGTTACGAGGACTATATGAATCTGCCACAAGCCCGAAAAGATTATGTAGATGCCCACCCGGAGCTATTTAAAGTGGTGAAGTAACCCTGTACATTCTAAATCTATCACCTCAATCAAATAAAAAACTTTATTCGCTTTCAAAATTTTAAAAAACATGAAAGGATTGTTTACAAAAAATTTTCAAGTGCAAATAGTACTGCTGTTTGCTCTATTATGTATCGTTACAACTGCCTCTGCACAAGTAGCTACGCAGTATAGCTTTAGCCAATTGGCAGGCACCTACACCCCCATTACCGGCGGCACGGTATATGGCACCATTACTTCCGATGACCAACGCTTTGTAGATCCGGCTGTGCCGGCGGGCGGTACGGTTACTACCGGCGTGGGTTTGCCCATTGGGTTCAACTTTACCTATAATGGGCAAGTTTATGACCGCCTTGCCATCAATAACAACGGGTGGATTAGCTTTGGCAGCTCGCTGCTGACTCCTGCGGTTAATAATGCTTCAAGCAGTGCTTACACACCTCTTGCTTCTACTGCTGCCACTACCCCTACCCACCTGCGCAATAGGATAGCACCATTGGGTGCAGACATACAAGCACAAGCAGGTGCTGAGTTGCGATTAGAAACCATTGGCACTGCCCCCAACCGCGTATGTGTGGTACAGTGGACTAATTACAAACGCTTTAGTACCGCCGGAACCGGTCATAGCCTTAATTTCCAGTTAAGGTTAAACGAATCGGATAACAGCGTGGAGGTAGTGTATGGTACGATGACTTTTAATGCTACTTCCAGTACGGCACATGTTGGTTTAGGCGGCTCGGTGGCTACCGACTTTAACAACCGACTAACTAGCAACAACTGGAATACCACCGCGCCGGGTACGGCAAACACCTCTTCCTGTACTTTTAGTACCGCCGTTACACCACCGGTCAGCGGCACTACTTTCCGATGGGCATTGCAGCCTCCTTGTGCCGGCACACCTGCCCCCGGAAACACCACCAGTACTGCCAGCCCGGTTTGTTCAGGCGTAAGCTTTACGCTTAGTATTTCTAATACCACCCTTGGCTTAGGGGTAAACTACCAATGGTATGTGAGTACGGTTAGTGCCACCGGCCCGTGGACACCGGTAGGTGCTAATGCTCTAACCTTTACCACCAGCCAAACCCAGCAGAGTTGGTACTATGTTGAAGCAACCTGTACCAATAGCGGGCAAATGGGACCCAGCACAGCACTGCAAGTAAACATGGAAAATTTTGTAAACTGCTACTGTACCAGTAATGCCACCAGTGCCATTGATACAGAAATAGGTAACGTAACGTTTGGGGCACTCAATAACACTTCTGTTTGTGCCGTACTAGCTCCCGGACCCGGTTCTATAGTAAATCAATACTCCAATTACACCACTCTCCCACCAACACCGGTTATGCAAGGCGAAGTGGTGCCGTTTTCGGTACAGGTAATTACTTGTGGCGGTAGCTTTAACAACCGCACCAGTATTTTTATTGACTGGAATCAAAATGGATTATTTACCGATTCCGGAGAAGAAATATTTACAGGTTTAGCTGTTAGTGGTCCCAACCTCCAATCGGGCAATATTACGGTGCCTTTTACGGCTGTATTGGGTGTTACACGCATGAGGGTGGTAACCGTAGAAACCACAGGTACGGTATTACCTTGCGGCACTTATACTTATGGCGAAACCGAAGACTACCTTATAAATGTAACTGCCAGTTCGAATTGTTTTGGTATGCCCAATCCGGGGAATACCATCAGTAGTGTAACTACCTCCTGTGGTAGTATCAGCTTCAATTTAAGTTTGCAAAATAATGTTACAGGGGCAGGCGTAAGCTATCAGTGGTATGTGAGTACCGTAGGTGCTGCCGGTCCATGGACACCGACAGGTCCTAATTCACCATTCTTTTCTACCAGTCTTGCCCAAACAAGTTGGTACTACTGTGCCGTTACCTGCTCATTTGGGCCTAATACCGGAAATAGTAATCCTGTACAAGTAAATTTAACCCCGGCTAACGGCTGTTATTGTACTCCTACCTATACTACCGGTAAAACAGCCGGCGACTTAATAGCGAATGTGGTCATTGTGGGTACTACGCTTTCTAATAATACCGGTACATCCCCCGTTAACCCTGCATATACCTATTTTACCGCACCACCGGCTAACTTAACCGGCAATTTACAAGCCGGTACTTCCTACCAAATTCAGATAAGTGTGGGTAGTTTTGGGGGTCAAAATGTGGCTGTATGGATAGATTTTAATGAAAACGGTATTTTTGAAACCCCATCCGAACGTGTTGGTTTTACGACTACTTCCATCGCGTCTTTTGGCACCGCCAGTTTTACCTTGAGCTTGCCTTGTAATCCTACACCCGGTTTAAAACGTATGCGGGTGCGCGATGTTTGGAATACGACCGGATCCCTGATAGACCCATGTTTAAACTACGGATGGGGTGAAACCGAAGATTACGATGTTACCATTCTTCCGCCGCCGCCTTGCCCTACGCCCTCTAACTTAACTGCCAGTGGTGCTACACTAAACAGTATTAACCTAAGTTGGAACACCGGCTGTACCGAAACGGCTTGGTTTATTGAGTATGGCCCTGTAGGATTTACCTTAGGAACCGGCACCGTAGTAGCTACCGCTACCAATCCCTACACCGTTTCGGGTTTAAGTTCGGGTACTGCTTACGATTTTTATGTTCGTGCAGATTGTGGGGTAAATGGCATAAGCACTTCTCTTGGTCCTATAGCTGCTACCACCCTATTTCCCCCACCACCCAATGACCTATGTGCCAATGCCATACCACTTACCTGCGGCAGTTCGGTTACAGGTAACACCTCTACCGGCACCAATACCGATAACGGTCCCGCTTGTACGGCAACAGTCAGCACTGCTCCCGGCGTATGGTACACCCTTACGGGTACGGGTACCGATATTACCGCCAGCATGTGCGGTAGTGGCTATGATACCAAGATTTTTGTTTACACCGGTTCTTGCGGTTCATTTACCTGCGTAACCGGAAATGACGATTTTTGCGGACTACAGTCGCAGGTTACCTTTGCCTCCGTGCAAAGTACAACCTACTACATTATGGTTGCAGGGTTTAGCGCAGCATCGGGTTTGTTTACTTTGAACATTACTTGCGCGCTTCCGCCCCCAAACAACGATGTTTGTGATGCCACGCCTTTGATTATTGGCACTAATGGTCCTTTTACTAATATCAATGCCAATACACAGCCGGGCGAGCCGGTGCCGCCCGGAGGAACATGCAACGGGCAACTAAGTTGGTGTTCCGGTCAAACCACTAGCCATACGGTATGGTTTACGGTAGTGGGTCCCCCATCGGGCATAATTAAAATATCCACTTCTGCCGGTTTCGACACGCAATTGGCTATATATGCCGCCGCCGATTGTAATGCAGTTACTTCGGGTGGTGCTACTTTATTAGCTGCCAACGATGACTTTAATGGGTTAGCTGCTTCGCTCAACAATGTTTGTGTAACCCCTGGTGCCACTTACTACGTGCAATTGGATGGTTATGGTACTGCCACAGGTTCGGTTGATTTGAATCTAACCGAACTGCCCAATAATCCGCCTATTGCTAACTGCCCTGCAAACATCACTTCTTGTGCCAACTTTGCCACTTGGACGGTTCCAACCGCCTCTGACCCCGACGGTTGCGGAACGCCCACACTTACAAGTACTCATGCTCCCGGTAGTACTTTCCCCGATGGCATCACCACCGTAACCTATACCGCAACCGATCATGCCGGTGGCACCGGAACCTGCTCGTTTACCGTAAACGTAGCAAAAATTACCGTTACCTTCAATACGACCAATGCAAGTTGCTTTGGGGGTAGTAACGGCTCGGCAACGGCTATCCCCGTTGGCGGAACCGGTCATACCTATGTTTGGAGTAACGGACAAACCGGTGCTACGGCTACCGGATTGACCGCAGGCAGTTATTTTGTAACGGTTACCAACGCTCAGGGTTGCTCTGTGGTCAGCCTAGCCAATATCGGTCAACCCTCTGCATTGAATTGTAGTGCTACTTCTACCAACGTGGCTTGCAATGGCGATGCAACGGGCACAGCAAGTGCTTCCGCTTCCGGCGGTGTTGGTACTTATACTTTCAACTGGAGCAACGGTGCCACCGGTGCCAATATCAGCGGGTTGGTAGCAGGTTCTTACACCGTATCGGTTACCGATGCCAATGGTTGTATTTGCACTAAAACGGTTACCGTTACCGAGCCTCCTGCCATACAAATCGTTTCGGCAGAGGTCATTGATGACGGTTCGGGCGGAACGTTCTACAGTGTTTACCAAATCGTTGTAGCAGGTGGAACATTGCCTTATGGCGTAACCTTTACCCCTACCGGCGGCTTTGCGAACTATACCATGGCCTACGGATTTGTGGACACTGATGGTAACGGCTCGGCTGACACGCCCGGAGCTACAATTGACGTTACCTATCAAGCATCGGCCATCTGGACGCTTACCTTGGACGATGCCAACGGCTGCGGTGAAACCTTAACGTTTACAAATGCCGCAGGCAGCCCCATCTTGAGCATCGCTAACGCCTTGATTACGGCCGACAACGGCACGAACTCAGGAGCTATTGCCCTCACGATTGCAGGCGGCACCCCAGCTTGTCCGGGATATAGTTATAATTGGTCCGGTCCCTCCAACTGGGTTGGAGGAGCTACGACATCCACCATTACCGGTCTGCCCTCCGGTTGGTATATCGTTATGGTAACCGATTGTAGCGGTGAAGAAACCTACGGATGGTACTGGGTGCCCAAAGATAAACGCGGACGCGGTAAATTAGCCGAAGGCCAAGCCATTACCGCCTATCCTAACCCAGTGAACCAACAAACCACGATTGAGTTCAGCATGGACAAAACCACCCATGCCACCATAGCAGTAAACAGTATAGACGGTAAACAAGTAGCGCAATTGTATAGCGGCACTGCCGAAGCAGGTGAACTATATACTTTACCCTTCGATGTTGCACATTTGCCCAACGGCTTATACATGATTACCCTAACCGGTGATAATGGAGTGGTTCAACAGCATAAATTGTCTGTACTGCACTAACCCGGTAACTGGAACTGCCCACTTCGGAGTTTTCCGGTAAGGCTACCCTAACAAAACGGCAACTTTTCCTCCACAAAAGGTAAGGTTGCCGTTTTTTAGTTATGAGTTATGAGTTATGAGTTGGAATGCCAAACAGTCTCACCTCCCTCACCACATAACAATAAATATCAAAGTCCTCTTTAGGGGATTTAGGGGTAAACAGCTAAAGCAGGAGGCAATTGATGCTTTGGTTGTTATGAGTTGGAATGCCAAACAGTCTCACCTCCCTCACCACATAACAATAAATGCCAAAGTCCTCTTTAGGGGATTTAGGAGTAAACAGCTAAAGATCGGGGGGTTGTTTGATTGCAAATTCGATATGCCATTATATTTAGCAAGTTTTTTGAAAAAAATTTTAGCTCCGTTGAACTTTTAATGCACCCATGTCGTTTATGTTAGCAAATGGCTAATTTAGATGGTCAATCTAAAAGCCATACAAACGCTGAAACTATTTGCAAATAGGTACACCATTTTTTTTCATTTTTTAATTGTTAAACGAGTTATGAAGATTTTCAAGATTTATTTTGGTTTTTACCGCCTGCCGGATGCTTTGCTGATAGCATTTGTGCAGCGTGTCATTGCGATGATGAGCGGCAATCCGGCATTTGCCACACCAAGTCCGACGCTTGCAAGTGCAACCACCCTGTTGAACAACTTTATCACCGCATGTAACAATGCGGCAGACGGTGGTAAAACCTTGACCGCCATCAAAAGGCAGGAGCGTGCATTGCTCAACGCAGCATTGCGATTGTTGGCCAGTTATGTGGAAGACGTTAGCAACAACGATGAAGCAGTTTTATTGAGTTCCGGTTTTGACATTTACAGCGGCCCTTACGCTCCACGACCCGTTCCCGATGCACCTCAAAACCTTCGCCTAAAAGATGGCGTAGTTTCCGGAACCATGAACGTTCAAGTCGCTGTTAATCGCATCGCCAATGTTTACGAACTTCGTTACACCACCGACGAATTTGGCCCCAACGCCCGATGGACCAATCTTCCGGTAAGCACGAGTTCCAAAATGACAATTACCGGCCTCCAACCCGGTGCCACAGTTTGGGTGCAAGTGCGCTGCATCAACAGTCAAGGTGTCGGTAACTGGTGCGACCCTGCCGTCTTTACTTTCGTCCGATAGGCAGTTTTTAGCACGGCTTCTATGCACTGACAGCAAACCCACCCGTACATTTGTGCGGGTGGGTTTTTTAGTGCTGATACACGAAAGATGAATTGCTGCTCGTAGTGGAAATTAGTATCAGTAGCTCCTTCGGTATTAAACCAACTCCCATAGATAAAAACGTTTTACCGCCGATTAGTTAAGGGTCGTTAAAACATGAACGCCCTCAAAAACGTTCTTAGTGAAAATCTAACTTTACAAGGCATGTCAGTGCAAAAAACAAGCTCGAAGAAGCACCTGTTAATTTTATTCTTGTTTGCTTTACAAATCACCTACATCGGCTCCTGCAAGGACGATGACCCTGACCCGATAGGCGAGTGCGGTGTAGATTTGTTAATTGATTGGGATTTATATGCCTACGCCCCCACACCCTATAACTTGGTCATCCCTCCTACCCTGCCGCAAACAATGCCCATACCGGCAAACAACCCACTGACCAATGAAGGGGTGAGTTTGGGGCGCAAATTGTTTTACGACCCCATCTTATCGGCCGACAGCACACAGTCATGTGCGAGTTGCCACAATATAGACATGGCGTTTTCTGACAACGGTAAACGTTTCAGCACAGGCATAGATAATATAGAAGGTAAAAGAAACGCCATGGCCCTTATCAACCTAGCTTGGACCAACCGTTTGTTTTGGGACGGGCGTTCGGGAAGTTTAGAAGAGCAGGCCTTAGAACCCGTGACCAACCCCGTTGAAATGCACAATACATGGGAAAAAGCTGTTTGCGACCTCATGGCCAGCAAAGATTACAGAATTGATTTTTACAAAGCATTTGGGGTGAAAGAAATCACCTCAACCGAAGTAACCAAAGCCATAGCACAATTTGAAAGAATCCTGATTAGTGGCGGGTCTAAGTTCGATTTAGCGAGCACACCGGGAACCGGCGTGTTCTTTACTGAACAAGAAGATTACGGCTTCCAGTTGTTTTACAGCGAAACCGGCGGCGACTGTTTCCACTGCCACGGCGATGCCGGTAAGTTTTTTACCGATAACCTGTTTCACAACAACGGCTTAGACAATGTTCCAACCGGCGGGCAGTTTGCCGATATTGGATTGGGTGCGGTAACCGGCATTCCCCAAGACAATGGGTTATTTAGAACCACCACCCTGCGCAATGCTGCTCTTACTGCCCCCTATATGCACGACGGGCGTTTTGCCACTTTGGAAGAAGTATTGGAACATTACAGCGAACACATAAAACCCTCCCCAACTATTGATGTGTTAATGATTACCGATTTTGGCGGCATCGGTAAACAGCTCTCCCAATCAGATAAAGATGCTCTAATTGCTTTTATGCACACCCTTACTGATACGGCGTTTGTCAATAACCCCGAATTTAAAAATCCTTTCGAATAGCATCCCTTGACTGCGAACGACGGAATAAAGGGTATCGCCCCAATATAGCTCACCCTTATCGTTTTTATCAACACATCTCCCGATAAGCAATACCCGATACTTTCATCTACCTAACTTTTGGTACTTTTACCAAGGTTGGAATAAACCGGCCTTTGCCCTTGTCTAACCTGCACAGATGGCCTTGATGACACTTCGTACCGATATAGAATTAGTAGAAATGGCACGCAACGGAAATCCGCAGGCGTTTAAAATACTGATACAACGGCATCAAAAACGCGTTGCAACTACGGTATTGGGTATGTTGGGTAATACGGTTGAAGCAGATGATGTGGGGCAAGAAACGTTCATTCGGTTTTACCGCGCCTTGCCCAATTTTAGAGGAGACTCGGCAGTGGGCACTTACCTGACACGAATTGCCATTAACCTTTCTCTCAATGAATTGAAAAGACGAAAAAACCGATCTTTCTTATCTTTTTTTACCACTGCCAACCCCAATAGTGACGATAGCGATGAATACGAAGTGCCGATAGCCGATGACTCTGAAACACCCGAAAAATACGAATCGAAAGAATTGGTGCAAAAGGCATTGCTACATTTAGACCCCAAATTCAGGAGTGTCATTGTTTTGCGCTTAATAGAAGGCTACTCCACCCAAGAAACTGCCGATTTGCTCGACTTGCCGTTGGGTACGGTGCTTTCCCGGCTGACTAGGGCACAAGATAAACTCAAACAAATCATCCAACAGATCGAACAATAAATCTTTTAAACACCTATTTACCTATATATATATGACGAACAACTACCACCCTGATATGTATGAACTGCTATTGCGCAGTTTGGACGAAGAATTATCTCCAACCGAACTGGAAACGCTGCAAATTGCCCTGCAAGAAAGCGAAGTCTTTAGAAGAGAGCAACAACACTTGTTGAATGCCCGCGCCTTAATGGCCGGTCAGGAATTTGATTTTAACCCCGGTTTTGAAGAACGGGTGATGACATCGGTCAACAGATTGGAAACTGAAAAGGGTAAGACTTACAGTTTCGATTCGTCATTGTTGCTTGCTTTCAAGCGGGTGGCAGTTTCGGGCATTGCAGCCATCCTTATTTTATTGGCAATGACCTATTACCAACATCAATCCCTCTCAATCAACGCCATCACCGGATTGAACAAACTTGACCCCGAAGATTTGACGTTGTACTATACCGTTGATTTATAAACTTTGGCTATCCAACAAAAATACTCCTCTATGAACATAAAATCCACCGCTATCATCATCCTGACCTTGCTCATCGGCTTTGCATTAGGAGCCTTGAGTACCGGGCGGTTAGTGGAAAGCCAAGTACATCACTTGCAACAATTGCGCGAAACCCCGATGCGAGACATCATAGGCACCATAGAACCCGATGAACAACAACAACAAATCCTCGCACCTACAATAGAAAAATACCAATCGGAATTGTTAGCCCTCAATCAGGAACACCGACTGCTAGTAAGATCCACTGTCGATTCTATGTTAGCAGAAATTGATACTTTGTTAAACAGTGAACAAAAAGCGCGAATAGCTCAACGCCGGCAACTCATACGCGAGCGCGAAAAAAAAGGGTTACCCCCTCCGCCGCCGCCGTTCAGACTTTGGCGACCTAGACACGAGTTTGTATTGCCTCCCAAACCTACGTCAACCGATAGTTTGACGACACAGGACTCTCTTCCCCCGCTTCGCCGCCCGGGACTGCGAAAGTTCCCGCCGCGTCCTGCCCCACTCGATTCCGTTCAATGGCGCAAACACCTCCAAGAGCGACTGCAAACGCCGCCCGATACCAATACGTTGCGTCAGTTGCGGCTCAAAAAAAAGCAGGGAATTCCGTTTACCGCTCAAGACTCCGCTCAATGGCAAATTATCCGCAGGCATCAACGATTACACCGCGCATTTGGCAACGACAGCTTAAGACCCCTACCGCTCCACCGCCCACACCGTCCGCAGAAGTAAAATCGCCGATTTGGATTGGCTTAGTACCTCACGAAAATGACCCCAATTGTCGAGGCGTTGGGGTGATAGAAATTGAAATCGGCAACGGTTACGGCAGTATCTAAACTGACATCGGAAGCGTAATAGCCGTTCAAGAAAGAGGATTGAGATTGGTACAGGTTAAAATCGGCTACAGAAATCACCCCATCGGCATTTATATCGCCGGCAATAAGGGCATAAGCACCATTGGTCAAAGGTTTTAATTGGCTGCCGGCTGACAGGACGTTTGCCGGATTGGTAAAATCTATGGTGGCACCGTTGACCAACGGTAGGATGGAAGCAGTCATCACCGCTACATGATTGCGATGCCGCACAATAAAATAATAGGGTGTTCCGGCAGTCAGTTGGTAAAACTTGACCCCTGCCGTTCCGTCTGCATCTTGAACGTTGCTGTTATTGAGCAATAAGGCCGTGCGCTGTTCAACGATGGTGTTGGGGTTGGCGGCACTCCGGGCTTCTATCAATATCCAATCGGTGGCAGTTGTGGGGGCTTGCATGATGCTTTCGGTGCCGTTATAGTTCCAAGGTGCAGTATTGTAGGGTTGGGCGATGGGCAAATGCCCCCCCGAAACCAAAGCAGTGCTCATCACCGCCGGAACGGATTGGAAAGCTCCTTGTAAGTAGAGTTTGAATTTTAACAAGGCAGTTGGCGAAGCAGCAGTGGTAAATATGACCGATGCAGAAAAAACACCGGTTGTAACCCCGCAAACTGAAGCGATTTGCACCTCGTAGGTAGTTCCTGCATACAAACCGCTTAGGGGTAAATTGGCAGCAGACAGGTAAACCTGAAGCCATGTTTCGGTACCCTGCTGCCGGTAGCGCAGCACATATTGGGTGGCTTCGGGCACCGTATTCCAATTGACAAGGGCAGTTTCTGTAGTAATGCCGGTGATGGAAATGCCCGAAGGGAAATTACAAGGGCACGGGGCCGTGCTGCTGCTACCTCCGCTGTTATCGGTGGTAAAGAAAAAACTCGGAGCATTGTCGGTATAGATGCCGCTACAATTAGAAGCGAGCACTATTTCGTAGTTGGTATTCGACTGCAAACCATTGAGAACGATAGTGTTTCCTGTTGGAGAGAGGATATTCCATGCCCCGTTTTCGGGGCGGTATAACATATAATAGCCGGTGGCGGTAGGAACAGCATCCCACTCAATCGTTGCGGAGGTAAAGGTGATGTTGTAGGCTTCCAATCCCGTAGGAATAGGGCAGCCATTGGTATAACCGTTTGCGCCGATATTGGTATTACAGTCGTTTTCGTAAGCGGCTGTGGTAAAGGTAAATGTGGGTGCATAGTTGGTATAAACCCCGTTACAATTGGCCGCCAATTGTACTTCGTAAACGGTAAAGGGCATTAAGGCCGTCAATAAAAGGGTATTAGTGACAGGCTGCGCGATTTGCCATGCCCCATTTGCCGGGCGATAGAGCATATAATAGCCGGTAGCCCCGGGTGTAGCAGTCCATGTAAGCGTAGCAGAGGTGGAAGCAATATTTGATGCCGCGATGCCGCTCGGTATGGCGCAATCCGAAGTGCCCCCTGTGTTGCCACCGTTACCCCCACCGCTACTGTTCGCACATCCGTAATTGATTTTGATACGCTCGGTGGGGTCATCCAAAGGAAATGTCAACAGAATGGCATCTAATACCTCCCCAAAATCGTATCGGAAAGAAATAGCAGCCCCGCCGTTGATGGCATTAAAAGCCGTTTGTATTGTGGTAGTAACGGCAATGGGGTTGACATCGGGGTAAAGCGGGAAGATGCGGTTAAGGTAATACTCCACATCCGCCCAACTGACGGGTGAATCGTAAAAGTTTTTGAAATAGTTAAAAGGCTGCCCTGTTTCGGGGTTGGTATTGCCCAACGAAGCGGGGTTGAGCATCTCGGCATGATTGTCCAACACTACCGTATAGTTGCTTATTTTCTGTGCATGATCGTAGGCAGTGGGTTCGCCGTCAAAAATAGTCAGCAAATCGGGCGTAGCCAAGGCGGCTGCTCGTTGTGTGGAAAAAATGTTTTGGACGAGGTTAGACCATAACCCCCGATTGTAAGCTCCCGAAATGGCTTTAACCCCGGCCATCGGGTCGGTAGCATCGTCAAAGAAGCCAAAGGGATCCCATCCTTTGCTGACTTCCAGAAACCGCACCGAAAAAATATCGTAGTAGGCTTTGCCGATAGCGGCAGTTTCAAAATGATCGCCTGCTATCAATTGGCTATGCCCTCCGTCCGGGAAACGCTGAGGATACATAGCATTTAGTTCGGAGTAAGCAGAGGCGGGAGGCTCTATCTGAAAACAGCCATCGTTGACCGATAGCGGTTGGAAGGCGATTGGAAACGGGTCTTCGGGGTCGGTCTGAATGGAGGGGTCGCATCCGCAAAATGACTCTTTCAGAGGGGTGGCAAAAAAGGTGTTCATCGGCATAATGCCCGTATCGGTTACATTGGCAAAAATTTGGTAGGCATGAGCAATCGCCATCGCCCAACCGATGCGGTTATTGGGTATTTCGGCATCGGTGCTCACTCCCCAAACAGGATTCAGGCGGGCTTCCCCGATGCGAATTTCCCCCGTTTGTTTGAGGTCGGCAGGATTGAGGTAGTAGGTCGTGGGACGGGTAGGGCAGCTAACCGGCGTAGCCTGTACCGAAACCGCTAAAGTTCGGGGTGTACCGACACAATTTCCGGAGGTGGTTTCGGTAACGGAAACCGTGCCACCGGTTTCTCCCCAGTTGACGGTAATTTGATTGGTCCCTTGCCCGCTTGCGATAGATGCACCCGCCGGTACCGTCCAATTATAGGTGCTGCCAAGAGTATTGACTACGCTATATATTACCCCAGTAGCATTGGGCGTGGCGGTACTTGCCCCGCTGATGGCAGAAGTAGTAGGCGTTATGGTAACGGTAACTTGGTCGGTCGCCGTGCAGCCGTTGGCATTGGCAACCGTTAGGGTATAGGTGGTTGTGCTGTTTGGGCTTGCCTGTGGGTTTGCCACATTTGTCGCACTCAGACCGATAGCAGGCGACCAACTGTAAACTGTTCCCCCGCTTCCATTCAGTGTGGTTGAAGTAGCGTTGCAGATGCTGACATCCGAGCCGGCGTTGGCGGTGGGGTTGGGGTGTACGGAAATATAAGCCGTTTTGGTTTCGGTGTCACTACCGTAAGTATTCGTAGCCGTTAGGCTAACGGTATAGGTTCCTGGCGTGTTATAGGTAACGGTCGCATTGGCAGTGGCGGCAGTGGGAGGAGTGCCCCCTACAAAAGTCCATGCCCAAGCGTTGGGCGTATTAGTTGCGAGGCTGGTAAATTGGATGGACTGTCCGGCGCAAACCGATGTAGTCGAGGCGGCAAAATCGGTTGCGGGCGGCAGTGGCGGGGTGGTGATATTGAGCAGTACCGAATAGGTATTGTTGTTTTCGTTGCTTTCGTTATTGACGTTTCCATAGTCCGCCGCCAATATAAGATACCAAGTTCCTGCCGCTGTAAAGGCGGGGATAGTAACAGCAAGGTTTACCGGAACCGAACTACCTGTGTTGACAGCAGGAATGGCCGTTGTGGTGAGCAAAGCATCGGTGGCATCGAGGGTATTGTTGGTGGAGAGGTAGTAGGCGAGAGCGGTGGTAACTGCATTGGCATTGCCAATATTGGATACGGTAGAGGCCAAATTGGTATTGCTGCCCGAAGGGAGGTTAACAGGATTGGCGGATGCAGTGGGAATGGTCAAATCGGGTTTAGGTTCTAATGCTCCACATAGTACGGCGTTGAGCGTATCGGCAAGGGGGGTTCCGGCAATGATGCCCGAGTTGGGGGCGGTTTCGATATAGTCGCCGGTGATTTCCCAAATAATGACCCCACGGGCATTGTTGTCAACGGCGTATTGCGCTTTCAGGGCGATGGAAGAGGGGTTGTCGTAACTCACAACACTTTGCAGGCTGCCGTTTCCGGTGAGGTAGGGCACTTGTGCCAGTGCATCCCAATTTTGGTTAAACAGGCTCATATTGTTGAGGACATTGTAATACTGAGGGCTGCCCTCGTCTTGCCAAAAGGTTACCGCATCGGCTCCTGTATGAGGTAGGTGAAGCCCTGTACATTGACGAAAAGAACGGCCGTAAAAAGCGACACCAATATTGATTTTATTGGGCGGCACACTGTACGTATTGGTCAGCATCAAAAATCCGGCGTTTAGGTTAAAAGCGGGGTCGCCTACAGCCGGTTGGTACAAAGGCGAGTTGTGATTACTAATCGGGTCCCAAGCCCCGAAATAGTCGTAGCTCATCAGGTTGATCATATCCAACAACGGCGTGACATTCTCCCACTCCACATTAGCGGCATTGCTTGGGGACGATGAAACGGCGGCGGTAAGCAAGAACTGTTTCCCGACGCTTGTGCCGTAGGTGTCAATAGCCGTGCGAACGGCTTGCAAGAGCAGGGTAAAATTGACCTTATCGGCAGGCGTGCCGTTGTGCTCGGCAAAGCCCGGATACTCCCAATCGAGGTCTATTCCGTCAAAATTATAGGTTTGAAGCAAGTTTACACAGGAATTGGCAAATGTCTGCCGCTTCACCGCATCGGCGGCAATCCCGGGAAAGTTGTTGGACAGGGTCCACCCGCCCACAGATACGAGCACTTTTACATTTTGGTTGTGTGCCAAATCTATGAGCGAGGTATTGGGGTAATAAGAAGGCGGGGTGGTGCTCCAGTTGATTTGCCCCAACAGCAGGTTTTCATCGCCCCAAGCGTCAAACCCCGTGATATTACCATTGGCATCAGGCGCAAAAAAGGCGTAGTTGAGGATGGTGTATTTTGAATAATCTATGGTGGTGGGGCGGACGAGTTGCGCGCGATCGTACCATTGCCAACCCGGGTAATACCCCACTACCTCTTTGCAAGGTTGGGCCTTGGCATGTTCCTGAGCCAATAGGGCAACGGCAAAAAACAGTCCTAGCAGGGCAAGTCTAATAGTAGAAGTCAGCATGTTTGAAATGTGTATTTAGGGGGTAGTTTTTTGAATAAGCGCAAAAGTACAGCAATCGGTTTAATCAAACCTAATAAATTGTGTTCCAAACGAATACCACACCCTCAAATTCACCCTCTCTTGCTAATCTTGTTAAGGGAAATATCCCTTTGGCGGGAGCATCTAAATCTTGTGATGTCCGGGTTGCGCTTCAGTAGGTGTTTTTGACTGATTCCGCTGTTTACCCGCTTACGCCATAGGTCGAAACTGCTGCGTTTCAACTCCCTACGCATCAATGCAATCACGCGGGCTTCGGTTAGTCCAAACTGAACGGTAATGGCCTCAAATGGGGTGCGGTCTTCCCATGCCATTTCAATGATACGGTCAATTTCAACAGGGGTGAGGGATAACAAAGAGGTCGTGTTTTTTTGCATAGACGACAAAACAATTAACCGGCAGGATAGTTTGAAGCTAGGTTGTTTCAGATTGACCTTTTTTCATTTTTCAAAAACCCCGATTAGTGTTAAAAAGTAATTCCTATTTTTGCTGTTGAAGGATTTTTGAAAAATCATCCTGCCGCTTAAAATTCACCATTCAACCAATCAAACATGAAGTACTTTAAGGTTATTGCGACAATTGCATGGATCCTGCTATTGGTAAGTTGTGCAACAAAAGACAATACAGTTGAGCAACCAAAAGAGGCAAGTAAAGCCTCCACTAGGATTGACGACCGATATGTGCCCAAGCCATATATAGAACTCAAACACCCAGAATGGAGCAAAAATGCGACTATCTATGAGGTGAACATCCGTCAGTTTACCCCCGAAGGAACCTTCAAGGCATTTGTGCCTCATTTACCCCGCCTCAAAGAGATGGGTATTGATATTATTTGGCTGATGCCTATTCACCCGATTGGCGAGAAAAACCGGAAAGGTAAAATGGGGAGTTATTATTCGGTCAAAGACTACTACGGTGTAAACCCCGAATTTGGAACGTTAGAGGAGTTCAAATCCTTGGTGGATACCATTCACCAAATGGGCATGTATGTCATCATTGATTGGGTCGCCAATCATTCTGCATGGGATAATCCGCTGACCGTGGAACATCCGGAATGGTACACCAAAACCAAAGAGGGGAGTTTTCAACCTACCCCTTGGTACGATTGGGACGACATCATTGACTTTGATTATGACCAACCCGGACTTCGACAATACATGACCGAGGTGTTGAAGTATTGGGTAAAAGAAGCCAATATTGACGGCTACCGTTGCGATGTCGCGGGGTTCATTCCCGTTGATTTTTGGGATAATGTGCGGGCAGAATTAGATGAAATTAAGCCTGTGTTTATGTTGGCGGAATGGGAGTCCCGAGATTTACACAAACATGCCTTTGATATGACTTATGCGTGGAGTTTATGGGACCACCTACATGGTGCAACAGTCGGGAAAAAGGGCATTGGCGGTTTGGTGGGTTATATGGCACACGATGTCAGTTCCTTTCCAAAAGGCAGTTACCGGATGACCTTTACCGATAACCACGATAAAAATTCGTGGGAGGGTAATCAGTATTCCAATTTTGGTGATGGGCTTAAGGCAGCAATGGTATTGGCCTGTACCATCAACGGAATGCCTTTGGTATATAGCGGACAGGAAGCGGGATTGGACCGATCGTTAGCCTTTTTCGAAAAAGACCAGATTGTTTGGAAAGACCATCCACATGCTGCGATGTACAAAACGCTTTTTGACCTTAAGCACAACAACCAAGCCTTGTGGAACGGAGAATGGGGCGGGGAAATGATTAGGATTTACAATGATAAAATGGAGCAGGTGGTTTCGTTTTCCCGCGAAAAAAATGGGGATAAGGTGCTGCCAATTATCAACTTCAGTGATAAGCCGGTCAAGGTGAAATTAGACTCCAAATACGAAAAAGGCACTTATACCGAACTGTTCTCTAACAAAGAATACACTCTGAACGGCGATGATGTCTTTGAATTGAAACCTTGGGATTACCTCGTATTAACTCAAAAAAAGTAACCGCTTCCCCTGCCAACGGTCTCAATTATACAACTACGGCAGCATCAATTTAATCGCGAAGCGATGATTGTCAAGATACAAGGTGGCCAAATAGAGGCCTGCCGGTAAATTGCCGGGTAGTGATATGAGTTGGTTTTGGGCAGTATCTGATTTTGAAACCACCCGCCCGTACAAATCTGTGATGACAAGCGCACCGGAGGTGGTGGGTTGAAAAGGCAAGGTAATCTGTATCGCACGGAGTGACGGTATAAAGGCTAGGGCTGAATAGTCTGTAACAGCCTGCCCTTCTTCTATCCCCACATTGAATTCGTCAACCTCAAACACCCACACATCGTGGTTGCCATGTACAGGTTGCTCTTGCCGATAACCGCCTCCAAGGTCGCCATCGGTAGAGTCGGTATAGCCTGCTATAACATTATTACCGGCACTGTTTCGAATCATGCTATTACCAAAGTCGTAGAGCGAGCCGCCAAAGCGTTGTGTGTAAATAACACTGCCGTTGTTGCCATCCAATTTAATAAAATAGATGTCCCAAATATAGTTGGGTGGCGATACGGTTGGGTCGTAATTTAACCCTAAACCATATACATTGCCCGATACAGGGTCATAGATAATGCCACGACCATTATCCAATGCCGAGAGGCCTATCGTGCGCTGCCAAAGCAAAGCACCGGTAGAATCTACCCGCACCATCCAAATATCACCTTGCCCAAAATATTGGGTAATATCGCCATCGTTCGAAATAATATCGCTGATAAAGGCTACCCCCCCATCGGGGGTTAAACTGAGTGACGTGCCAAAATCGCCCAAAGAACCGCCATAGGTTTTCTCCCACAACAGAGTACCTTCCATATTCAACCGTATCAGCCATATATCGCGGCTGCCTTTATTCAAACTTACATCGCCATCTGCAGATGAAGTAGAGCCGATGACTACTATTTGCTGTTGTTGGGCATCGAAGGTGATATCAGATCCGCTGTCATTTCCCGAACCGCCGTAGTTGTGTTTCCAAACCACCTCCCCTTCTGACGATAATTTTACCACCCAAAGGTCTTTATTACCAAGGTTTTCGGTAAAATCTCCATTAGCAGAATCGGAATGACCGGTTATCAAAAAAGTTCCGTCGGGTAATTCAGTAATGCCACGAAAAAAATCCTCACCCGCTCCGCCAAGAACCCGCGACCATACGATTTCACCTTCGTCCGATAGCTTCACCACCCAAGCATCAACCCCGCCGTTGTTTAGTCCGACATCGCCGTCATTGGATAAGGAACTACCCGTTACCACCACTCCGTTGTCTTCGGTTGCCACCAAGTCGTAGGCTTTTTCTACGTCAATCCCACCGATAATGGTTTGCCAAACAATTTCGTGTACGGAATTGATACGGGTAATCAAGTAATTATAGTTGGAGGGGTTACCACTATAACCGGCAACCGCATATCCCCCATTCGGCATTTCAATCACTGCTTCAGCCTGCTCGTCTTCCGCTACTTCGCCGTAAACGGTTTGCCATATTATAGAAGGTTGCGCTTGGACAATCGCGGTAAATAATGAGAACAGGAGTAATGCAATTATATTTTTCATTAAGGGATTGATTATTTTTCGTAAAGGTACAAAAAAGGCTGTTTGGGAGAATAGACTTTAGACGTAAGACTGGAGACATAAGAGTGGAGATAATAGACGGAAGATGATAGAGGATAGCAAGTCTTAAATCTAATGTCTAATGTCTAATGCCTTAAATATAAAATCTTACGTCTTAAATCTAAATTCTAAAATCCAAGTTTGTTATCTTTGCAATTATTTGAACTGAACAAAGCCATTGATTTATGGGCAAAGCAGTAGATTATATCGCATTATCCATTCCTAT
Source organism: uncultured Bacteroidota bacterium (assembly GCA_937907475.1). GTDB lineage: Bacteria > Bacteroidota > Bacteroidia > Chitinophagales > UBA2359 > UBA2359. Next base: position 19,364 of record CALCIK010000061.1, read on the forward strand.
TTTTTTTCTCCTCATCGGAATGGAATTGGTCGTGAGCAAATTGAAAAAAACCAGGCTCTACCGGTTTAACGATGCTATCACCAACCTAAGCTGCGGGATAGGCCAGCAGGTTTTAGGCATCTTTTTGAAAACCGTACTGGTGTTGGCGTATGTGTTTATTTACAATCATTTTCGCCTCACCACTATGCCAAACAATGTATTAACATGGGTATTGCTATTTATCGGGATTGACTTTTTCTATTACTGGTTTCACCGTTTAACACACGAAGTAAGTGTGTTGTGGGGCAGTCATGTGGTACACCATCAAAGCGAAGAGTATAATCTCTCGGTAGCTTTGCGGCAAGGTTGGGTTCAAAGCATTTTCTCCACCATGTTTTACCTGCCCTTAGCGTTTATGGGCTTCAACCCGGTATTGTTTTTAACCATCAACGCCTTTCAAACCCTGTATCAGTTTTGGATTCACACCCGAACCATCGGTAAACTGCCCAAGTTTATAGAATACATTTTCAATACCCCATCCCACCATCGGGTTCATCATGGGGTAAATCCCATTTATATTGACCGCAACCACGGGGGCACACTGATTATCTTCGACCGTATATTCGGCACTTTTCAAGAAGAGGAAGAAGAAGTGGTGTATGGCGTAACGCAGCAACCCAATAGCTGGAACCCGCTTTGGTTAAACGTTGAATATTGGGCATGGATGTGGAAGACCATGCTAAAAGCCCATACTTGGTTAGACCGTTGGTATATATTGACCAAAGAACCCGGATGGCAACCGGCATACTTAGGAGATGTTACCCACGCCAAACCCGTAACAACGCAATCCTTCCATAAATACGAAACTCAAATACCGATGAGCCTCAGCTATTATGTGCTGTTGCAGTATTTTATTGTGTTAACCGGCACTACTTTGTTCTTATTTAATGCAGAAAACATGAATATCCCTTTGCAAATAGCAGTTGCCGGATTGATTATTTTTTCCATCATCAATATGGGTGCTATCTTTGAAAAGCGGAAATGGGTTTGGTTTGCCGAACTGATACGGTTAGGCTCGTTGCCAATTCTTTTTGTATTGCTTTTCGATATAGCCACGGTGATGTGGGTAGTTACTGCTATTTCTGCGTTGCTCTTTGTGCTTTCTTCCGTCTGGATAACAAGGTACCGTGTTTTATTTCAGTTTTAATAAGACCCTCTGCAACTTATCGAGCATGTTTACCGTTTTTAATTAGACTTAACGATTTTATCAGCTACTCCAAAATCAATAAAGTAAATTATGATAGCATTGCACATCGAGACCAGTCAACCACAACAAGCACAAGCCATTGCTAAAATTCTATTGGACGAGCACCTTATTGATGGCGTAAATATGTATAACAATGTGCCGGCGATGCGGTTAATTCATGGCATCATTGAGCAGATAAATGAAACGGTTATAGTGGCCACCACCCAACAAAAATTCTATACTTCCATCGAAAAACGACTTCGCGACTTCTGTGCGGGTCAACCCATGCCGGTGATGTACACAACATTGGCCTAACATTTGTTGCACATCTAGGGAAAGTTAACGGAAACCAATAGGCGAATTGATGCCTTTCAGTATTCATTCCGGTTAGTGATAACATGGATGAACGTTTTTCTTTTTATGCTATGAACAAACACGAAAAATTATGATGGTATTGCATATTGAAGCAACCGATTTTGACCAAGCAGTGAGGATAGCAGAAGCCTTGTTAAGCAAAAAGCTTATTTATGACGTTAGCTTTTTTAAGGCAGATAAATCTACACCGCTTCAAAATGGGGATACAAATGAAGGCGAGAAAACCGTCCTTAGTGCTAAATCCAAGTCTATTTTATACCACTCTATTGAGGAAGAATTGAAGCTGATGTTTGGTGAAAACTTGCCCACAATGTTCTCCCAACCCATTATACAAATGCCTCCCGAACAATTTGCCGCTATTCGTTCTGAAACCGAAAAGCTATGACCTTTTCCCTCCGCAATTTGATAACTGCGGTTTTCGTCTTTACCTGCTTACTTTCCCAATATAGCTGTGGTAAATCCAACGACGAGAGTCCAACCTCGCAGGTGATGATGGTTCATGCACAACCGGAAGGCAGCAACTTATCTGTTGAATTCGACAATGATTTCCTCGCCCAAGATGTCGGTTACAACCAACATAGTATTTACGCTTCTGTGCCCAGCGGAAAGGAACTTCTGTTTATGGTGAACGAAATACCCTCCGATTCAAACATCCTGATTGCACAAATCAAAACGTTCAGTGCGGGTAAATACTATTCGATGCTATTGGTGCCCGATGCAGATTATACAATTGCCGCGGTCATTTTTACCGATACCATCGCCCGCACCGATACGGGTGCCGTTACCCTCCGCTTTATTCATGCCTCGCCAAATGCCGGCAGTTTCGACATAAATATTGCCGGAATAGCCACCGATACCACTTTGACAGAAATCGAGTTTGACCCGTCAAAGCCTTCCGACATGTCTGTTTGGTTATATGATTTGGATGCCGGCGTTTACCAATTCACCTTCCTCAACAGCCTCACTGCCGAAACGTTGTATGTCCTAAACAATATACCTTTGGAGGCAGGAGGAAGTTATAGCATTATCTTATCGGGCTATATCCCCGTTGATGGCACTGAACTACCGCCGCTTTCGTCACAAGTAATTTCTCACCGGCTTTAGTTCGCCTATGAAATCAATGGGTTGGGTAGCTTTTACCACTGCTACATTAATGGCTATTTTGGGGCTTTTCAGCCAATGCAGCAGCAATGCTTCCAAGCATTATAACCATACCGCCCGATGTCTTTATTACTGGAAATCGGAGTTTAACCTAACCCAAGAACAAACAGACGAATTGAAACAATCAGGAGTTTCCCGATTGTTTGTCAAGTTTTTTGACGTGGAATGGGCAGAACAATTCCAACGTCCAGTTCCCGTGGCACCGATCTATTTCGCCTCTCCCCCGCCCTCCGGCATCAACATCGTTCCGGTGGTTTATATTACCAATAATACACTCATTCAACTACCCCACGACCAAATACCGGTCTTGGCAGATAGTATTTACCAAAAAATATTAGACTTGCTGCCCAATACCTCAGAGCGACCGACCGAAATACAATTTGATTGCGACTGGACCGGCAGCACAAAGGACAAATACTTCGAGTTCCTAAAAGAGTTTCGGAAAAAAACGCCCCCCACAGAAACCATCCTTTCTTCTACCTTGCGCCTTCATCAGGTAAAATATCGCACCCAATCGGGCATACCGCCGGTAGAACGGGTAACGCTGATGTTTTACAATATGGGAAACTTTAAGAGCATAAAAACTGATAATTCTATTTTAGACCTCTCCACTGCCAAGGGATATCTTAGCCGGTTAAATGAATATCCGCTACCCGTTGATGTGGCACTACCCCTATTTTCGTGGGGAGTGGTGTTCAGAAACGGTCAATTTACCAACCTCATCGCTCAACTGCGAACAACCGACGCCTATTCAATGCCCGAAACTCTGAAACCGGAAGGGAACAACCGCTATATCGCCTTACAATCTACCATGATTAACGGGAGCAATGTGGGTAAAGGCGACCTGATTCGCATTGAAGAAATATCCTCACAACTATGTAAGCAGGCTGCTCAATTGTTAAGCCCAAAGATTCCTCTCACAGATACGGTACAGGTTATTTTGTTCCACCTAGACCAAGAACTGTTTCAAAGATACCCCAATCCGGAAATCTCTGAAATTTACGGTGCTTTTTAAACGCAAAGTATCGTAGCCAATTTTTACCGCAGAGTGTCGCAAAGTGTGTCGCAAGCATTTTTTACCGCAGAGTTTCGCAGAGTTAAACGCAGAGTTTCGCAAAGTTCATGCTTACTATATTGGCATTTAAAAAAGTAAAAACCTCTGCGTTAAAAACAGAACAGCTAAAGTCTCTTAGATAAAAACTCTGTGTTAAAAAGAGAATACCTTTGCATCTATAAACCCGCCACTATGAGTTTGATTGCCCCCCCTGCCTTACAAAAGGGCGATAAAATAGCCCTGCTCTCTACTGCCAGAAAAATCAGTGCCGATGCTCTAACCCCTATCATGGAGATTTTCTCCGATTGGGGGTTACAGGTAGTACAAGGGAAAACCCTCGGTTTGGAGCATCATCAGTTTGCCGGAACGGAGAAGGAACGGTTGGAAGATTTACAGTGGGCTTTAGATGATGCGGAGATAAAAGCAGTTTTTTGTGTTCGAGGCGGTTACGGAACTGTGCAAATTATTGACCGCCTCGATTTTACCAGTTTTGTCCAACACCCCAAGTGGATAGTGGGGTATAGCGACATCACCGTTCTGCACAGTCATCTGCATACCCAACTTCAAACGGCTACCCTACATGCTACGATGCCAATTAACTATACTCAAAACACCCCGCAGTCTTTAGAAACGCTTCACCAAGCCCTATTCGGCCATACACCTGATTATCTGATTGAGGCACATCCGCTTAACCGGTTCGGAAAAGCATCGGGCAGTTTGGTCGGCGGTAACCTTTCGCTGCTCTATGCCATGATTGGTACGCCCTCCGATTTGCAAACCAAGGGTAAAATCCTTTTCATAGAAGACTTGGACGAATACCTGTACCATATTGACCGCATGATGAACGCCCTGCAACGGAGCGGGAAGCTGCACGACCTCGCCGGATTAATAGTGGGAGGGATGACCGATATGAACGACAATACCATCCCCTTTGGCGAAACGGCATATCAAATTATAGCCCGATATGCCGCTCCCTACGGTTTTCCGGTTGCCTTTGGTTTTCCGGCGGGGCACGAAGCCGATAACCGTGCGTTGGTCTTGGGGGCGACCGTTTGTTTGGAAGTAACGCCCGACAGCACTATCATCACTAACATAAATTAGGGAGTAATCAACACCTTCACCTACCCATATCTGAAACAACGGACTCCCCCAATCCATCGCCTTTCAAGTTTTGGGCTGCTCCTTTGACCTGCTCCGAGCAATATGAAGGACAGAGTAGGTGAATACCGTTGCAAATCCGGTGAATGCCAACAGGTGAAGTGCCATAAACATAAAGGTATGGTTGAAGATGCCGTAGAGGATGGCCGCTAAAAAATAGAGTCCCATCACCCCTTCGGCAAAGATGAGCCCATCCGTTTTTCGGGTAGTGTATCGCTTTTGTTGCCATTGATCGAGATGATGGGTGAGGTTAAATTTGGGGGTGCGGATAAAGGGGGTTTTCTGCCCAACCCACCCGCGCAAGGCCGCCAACGCATTATGTAACGACAAGCCCATTGTCATGATTAAAAAAATGGGAAACATAGTCACTACATATTTCCATGAGCCTTTGCCGCTTGGTATAGAATACTTTGCCGAGGTAAGGTGAACGTATAAAACGGCAAAATTGCTCAATAAAAATACCGCACCAACGGGGTGATATAAAACCGACAAGTATTGACCTTTGAGCATCATGAGCGGCACACTCAACAACATAAAAATCAGCAACAGCATGTAGATACTGCCCCCTAAAAGATGCACTATCGCCTGAAACTTGACCGCAAATGGTATGGACGAACGCAACAATCGCGGCAGGATTTTGGCGGCTGTTTCCGCCCCGCCTTTAATCCATCTAAACTGTTGAGATTTGAATGAAGGCATGTCGGCCGGCAATTCCGAAGGTGCGCCAATGCTGTCAATATATTTAAACCGCCAACCTTTAAGCTGCGACCGGTAACTCAAATCGAGGTCTTCCGTCAGGGTATCGTGTTGCCAACCGCCGCCGTCTAAAATAGCATGTTTTCGCCACACCCCCGCCGTGCCGTTAAAGTTCATAAAATAACCCGCTGCATTGCGCCCGCCTTGTTCTACCGTAAAGTGGGCATCTATAAAAAAAGCCTGTATGCGCGTCAATAGCGAATAGTCTTTGTTGATAAACCGCCACCGTGTTTGTACCATGCCCACCCTTTCATCCATAAAATAACCCGCAGCTTTGAGCAAAAAATCTGGATTGGGCACAAAATCGGCATCAAAAATAGCTATCAGGCTGCCCTTAGCCTTGGTGAATGCCTCTTGCAAAGCACCCGCTTTATATCCGTTGCGATTGGTTCGGGTAAGGTGAGTAATATCTAATCCCTGTGCTTGTAATTCAGCTACTTTTGAGGCAATCAGCATCGTTGTTTCGTCTGTTGAATCGTCCAAAACCTGAATTTCCAATCGGCTTTTTGGGTACTCAAAGGCAGCAACCGCATTTATCAGGCGTTCTACCACATACAGTTCGTTATACACCGGCAGTTGAACGGTAATGAAGGGGTAATGGTCATCAGGTAATCCAAGTGGTAAAGCAGGGGCATCATCTGTCGGAGTTTGCTTCTTAAATTGGCGATACTTTATTGCGAGGTGTACTTCGGCAAGGCAGTAAATAAGGATAAGGGTCATGCAAATCAGATATACGCTTAAAATAAGCATCTCAATCATCGTTTTTGTTTTAGCTGCAAGAAACCACCGGCTCACCGATGCTTGAATATCGTTTTCAGAATAACATATCCGGCAAGAAATGTTCCTTTGACCGTTCCACTTATTTTTGATTTACCCGATGCCCGTTTTCGATACCTTACCGAAACTTCAGTGGTGGTAAACCCCTGTTTGACTGCTTTCAGTTGCATTTCTACCGTCCATCCGAAATTTTGGTCCTGCATGTCGAGGGCTTGCAGGGTTTGCCAACGTATCGCACGGAATGGGCCGAGGTCGGTAAACTTCGCCCCATAGAACAGACCCAACAAACGGGTTGCCAAAAAATTACCAAACCGTTGAGGAACCGTCATCGCATTGGACGTACTGCCGCCCAAATTGCGCGACCCAATGACCAAATCTGCTGTCCCCTCGCTGATGGGTTGGAGCAATAGGGGCATTTCTTCGGGATAATCCGAGTAATCACCATCAAGAAACACCACCACATCGGGCTGTTCGGAAAGGGGTAACTCGCTCAAATAAGCCAACCCCTTTAAACAAGCACTGCCGTAACCACGCCGGGATTCGTATAAAACAGTCGCACCGGCTTGCTTTGCTATCTTCGGTGTTCCATCCGTTGAGCCGTTGTCCACCACGACAATTTGGGCATTCAGGTCTTGCGGAATATCCGTGATTACCGTGCCAATATTGCCGGCTTCGTTTAGGACGGGGATGATTAGGGTTGTTTTCATGGGGGAGGGAAGTTAATTTGGGTAAAAGGTACGCCAGAATTTAATTTAAAGCACCTACATAACTTTTATAGCCCCATTTTAATAATCAGAGAGCTTAAAATGAACTTTTTCAATATGCACTTTAAAATAAGTCCAACTAATGTGTGTTAAGTGTTTGCCTATAATAAAAAAAACTCTAACTTTGATAGTCCAATTTTATTTTTCAAATTAGATAGGTTATGAAAAAAATTTTTACACTTAGATTTTGCGTTGCTGTATTATGCACTTTATGGTTCATTTTTTTTAGTATTGAAACAACCGCGCAATGTAGTTTGAGCAACAATACTCAAGCTGTCAATTTAGGAACGATTACACCCACTACAACCTGGCAAACAACGGAATGTGTAACCGGTGGGGATTATTTTAGCTTTGCTGCAATTGCAGGGTTTCAATATAATTTTACTTTTTGTAATAATGGTGGGTCGGCAAGTTGGGATACTGAGTTGAGTATAAATACATCAGATGGTGTTGGAGTAACAGGGATTTACAATGATGACTTTTGTGGGATACAATCACAATTAATATGGATCGCCACTTCAAATGATATTTTTACCCTTTATGTAACCGGATTTGGCTGCACAAATAATGCAAACTGTGCTACATTAGCTTATAATATAGCACCACCTCCTCCACCTCCAATTCCTCTGATAGTTTCCACAATGGGTAATAACAGTAATGCTTCGTGGTTAGTGCAAAACGTTTTTTTTGCCGGATGCTCACAAGTCTCTGATATGATTTATAGCGGACATGCCGATGCAATCGGGTATTTTTCGAATGGTGTAAGTTTAGGTATTCCGGAAGGTATAATTCTTTCAAGTGGTGCTGCTACTAGTGCTATGGGTCCTAACGATTCAACTGGTGTTACTTCTGCCTTTGGTACTCAGGGAGATGCTAATCTTACTGCATTAACTGCTTTAACCCCTTGTGGAAGCCCGACATCTACTTTGGATGCCGCAGTAATTGAGTTTACATTTGTTCCGTTAACTACTACAGTTCAATTTCAATACGTATTTGCTTCAGACGAATACCCTGAATATGTGTGCTCGTCTTTTAACGATGTGTTTGGGTTTTTTATAAGCGGCCCGGGCGTGCCCATGCAAAATATTGCGTTAATTCCCGGAACAAATACTTATGTAGGTCTTAATACAGTGAATTCAACAAACAATAGTTCTTATTACAACACTAATCCGGTAGGAAGTATCCTGACCCAGTTTGACGGTTATACCGATGTTATGACAGCAACTGTAACCGGATTGACACCCTGTCAGCCTTATAACATTAAGCTTGCAGTTGCCGATGGAGGGGACAGTATTTTGGATTCTGCAGTTTTTCTTGCCGCTAACAGTTTTGATGCCGGAAATGTCGTCTCGGTTTCTTCATTTGTACCAAGCAGTGGTATGCAAGATGCCTTTGAAGGTTGTTTGGACGGTTACTTTGAGTTTATCAGAGGCGATATCAGTGATTTGAGTGAGTCGGTTACCTTAGAAATTATCGTTACCGGAACAGCAATACCGGGTTTGGATTACGAATCGCTTCCGAATATTGTTACCATTCCTTCAGGACAGATTTCTATACAAATTCCTATTATTGCCTATACAGATAATATCTTTGAAGGGGCTGAAAGCGTTGTTGTACAGATTAATGAAATTCAATGCAATTGTATTTTACCTCCATCAGCTCAAATTTTTATTCACGATTCCGATCCTTTTATTTCTTTCATAAATGAAACAGAACCAATTTGCATTGGAGAACAGGTTTCATTGACTGCTATTGCTTTAGGAAGTGACTTTACTCCATACAGTTATATGTGGAGTAACGGACAATTAGGTGCAACAATTACTGTCGCCCCAATTATTTCCCAAAATTATACAGTTACTGTAACCGATGTATGTGGCAGAACTACAATTGCATCAGAGTTTATCAATGTTTATTCGCAAGCAATGGTTGATATCAACAGTAATTCTTCTTGTAGTGAAACCGCAACTTTAAGTGCGACACTCGGTTTTGCAAACTATTTATGGAATACAAATCAAAGTACTCCTATTATTAATGTAATATCTGCCGGTATTTACTCAGTTACTGTTACTGATGCTAATGGATGTTCAGGTTCTGCGAGTGTAAATGTAATGAACATCTCTCCTGTGATTTCTATTGCTAATGTGACTGGTGCCACTTGTGGCAGCAACAACGGAAGTATTACAGTTTTCGCTTCCGGTGGTGTTTCGCCTTATAGTTATTCGTGGTCACACAATATTGGCTTAAATAACCCGACAGCATTTGGTTTAGGTGCAGGTAATTATACAGTAACAGTTACAGACGCAAGCGGATGTACGGAAGCTGAAACTATTACTATTTTAAATTCGACTGGACCGGTTTTACAAGTAACAGGAGTCACATCGGCCCTCTGTGGCTCATCCAATGGAAGTATCACTGTATCATTATTAGGAGGAGGAACATTTCCCTATTTTTATAGTTGGTCTCACAATCCTAGCTTAAACAGTCCAAGTGCAACAGGGTTAGCACCTGGCAGTTATACAGTTACTGTTACCGATAACAACCTATGCATGGATACTGAAACAGTAATAGTTACTTCGGTTGGTAACTTAAACCTTGATGTTAATGCAACCAATCCTAATTGTACAGGCAGCAATTCCGGCAGTATAACAGTTTTTCCTGTTGACGGTGTTCCGCCATTTACATATACATGGATACCCAATATCAGCAACACCAATTCCGCGACAAGCTTGCCTTCCGGTACCTATATTGTTTCTGTTACCGATGCAACCGGTTGTACTGCAATGGAACTGGTTCAGTTAAACGGAAGCAATCTTCTGGAGGCTGCAATGTACACCAATAACCCTATTTGTTATGGGGGCACTGACGGCACAGCCACCGTTATCATCACTGGCGGCACTTTCCCGTTTAGTTATGTATGGTCTGGAAATACCACAAATTACAACAACAATACCGCCTATAATCTTCCTGACGGCACTTATACCGTAACGGTTAGCGACATCAATGGATGTTCGGTGGTGCTTAATGCTGTTTTATCAAATCCTGCTCAGATTGCAGCAGAAGTGATTACCGATAATGCAGACTGTTCAGGTACAAATTCCGGAAATGCAATTGCACAGGTTAGTGGTGGCACACCTCCATATACTTACCAATGGAGCAATGGGCAATCCGGTTCAACAGCTACCGGATTTTTAGCAGGCACCCATACTCTTATCGTAACTGATATTGTAAACTGTTCTCAAACAGTCATCTTTTCTATCAGCGAGCCTGCTGCTTTGGCAATTTCTTTTTTAAATAACAATCCTTCCTGTACAGGTATCGGTAATGGTTCTGTTTCAGCTTCCGCTACAGGGGGAACACAGCCATATTCTTACGAATGGAACAATGGACAAACCGGGCCGGTGGCAAACAACTTGGTTGCCGGTACTTATACTGTAACAGTTACAGATAATAACGGGTGTATAGCTGTATTGAGTACAACTATCAGTGCCCCTAACGCAATAACTAATACCATAACTTCGCAAAACATAACCTGCTTTGACGGAAGTAATGGAATTATTGTCATTACTCCAATCGGCGGCACACCTCCCTACACCTATAGTTGGTTGCCCAATGTCAGTACAACTTATACTGCTACGAATTTGCCTCCAGGCAATTATTCGGTCACCATCACGGATAGCGTTGGTTGTAGCAATATAGCTTCTGTTGACATTACTCAACCTGCACCATTTACTGCAAATTTAAGCACGACAAATATATTATGTAACGGAGCAGCTACAGGTCAAGTAAGCAGCACATTGACGGGCGGAATGCCACCATACAATTACCTTTGGAGCAACGGACAAACAGGCCCTGTTGCCAATAATTTACTTGCCGGAACTTACTCAGTTACAGTAACCGATATGAATAGCTGTACAACTACAGTTTCGGCTACGATTACCGAACCAACTCTTATTGTTATCAATGCAACTCCAACAGCAGCAATTTGTTATGGTATCCCAAATGGGAGCATCAGTATATCGGTTGTTGGGGGCACGCCCGGCTACACCTACCTTTGGAATAACGGTCAAACCGGCACCTCCTTACCCAACCTCTTATCGGGACTTTATACCGTAACCGTTACAGATGCAAACGGCTGTACAGTTACAGGAGATGTTTATGTCGACTCTCCAAGCGCCTGTGATACTCAGATTTCTCTTAGCTCTCCATCATGTAATGGTGGAGCCACTGGTTCGGTTACGGTAAATAGTTTTGGTGGGGTTCCGCCATATACCTATTTATGGAGCAATGGGCAATCAGGGAATACTGCGACAGGATTAAGCGGGGGGTTTTATCAAATAACGATTACAGATGGCAACGGTTGTGTAACCAACAAAAGTGTAGAAGTGGAGACTTATGAAGCCTATACCCCTGAAATAACCGGTAATACCGGTATTTGTGAGGGTGCGACCACACTACTCCAATTAACCGAAACTTATACGCAATACAATTGGTCAAACAGTGCTCAAACTCAAAGTATTATTGTAACAACAGCAGGCACTTACTCCGTAACGGTTACTGACGCATTAGGTTGTACTGGTTCTACCGGTATAGAAATTGTTATCTCCCCTTCACCGATTGCCAATGCGTTTACCGACACGCCTCTTGTTTGTGAAGGAAGTACTATTTCTCTTTCAGGCTCAGGTGGAACAACCTATTCGTGGAACGGACCTTTAGGGTATAGTTCCAACCAACAAAATCCCGAAATTATCAACGCAACTTTAGAAAATTCGGGAGTTTATACACTCATCATCACCGATGCAGATGGTTGTGTCAGTGCTCCGGCTAGTATATTCGTTGAGGTACAGCCTGCTCCCGAAATAGATTTACTCACACCCGGACTAATGTGTAGTGATCAAATATTGAACCTCGAAACGCTTCTCAACGGTAGCACCACAGGAGGATTATGGGCAGGTTCGGGTGTATTTGGCAACCTGTTTTTTGCCGAGGAAGTTTCCGCGGGAACTTATCAAATAGCCTATGCAATACCCGATAATGGCGTATGTCCAATGTTTAGCACAGAAATAGACATCACCGTTGCTCCGAAAATTATTTTTTCCGATCATTATTGTGTTCCTGTTTCCGGAGGGTATCAAGTATTTTTCAAAACATGGGGAGGGTCGCCACCTTACAACATCAATGGCAACATCATATCCAACGAAGGAGGGGTTTATAGCAGCAGCGTCATCAATACCCCCACCTACTCTATTTTAGTAACCGACTCAAATGATTGCAGCAAATTTGTCATTGGGGATGATAGTGCTTGTAGCACAAATTGTCCGACTGAAACTATAGGTGTCATTACGCCTATAGACGATGTATGTAACAATGGCTTTTCTATATTCCTTACTTCCGGCCCTCCACCCCCATACACTTTCTCGATTGATGGCGAAAATTGGCAGGAAAGCGATATTTTTACCAATCTTGAGGCAAGTAGTTATTATGTCTATGTACAGCATAGTTGCGGCACGTCAATTATTGGTACCTATCAGGCTCAAAATTCGTTGTTTTCAGCAAGCATCTCGTTAGAACAAACTCCTGAAGGGGATACCATAGCGGTTGTCAGTGTTAGCGGTGGAGTTCCACCCTATCAATATTTATGGAGCACAATAGGATTAGGCGTTGATACCTTAATTAATCCGCAACTACCGCTATCGGTATTAGTGGCCGATGCCAACGGCTGTGAAGTAACTTTAAGTCTGACAGACCCTACAACTTCAATCGGTGAACAGACACTAGAAGTAAATTCAATCAACATCTACCCCAATCCGACAAATGGTGTGATTTACATTGAATCTGCAATTTCAACCAATGCTAAAGTGATGGTTTTTGATGCCCTCGGACGGGAGGTTTTGGTCAGACAGACAGACTTTAAAGAGGTGGTAAAACTAGATTTGGAAAACAAAGGTAGTGGCATGTTTTTTATAAGTATTCAAACATCCGATGCTCATATTTTCAAAAAAATATTACTTTATTAATTGGCTAATAGCATTTCCGGTACGCTTTTATCGGAAATGCTATTTTTTTAACATTCAGACAATTTACCGGTTTCATGATTTTTAAAGTATTGAGTCGCTTAGCAACAATCGCCGTTTTATTCATAAGCTTGACTTCTAATGTTGATGCTTCTCCATCCATTTCAGGCGCAGACCTTTCCTATAAGCATGTAGGTGCTAACCAATATGAGGTTACGTTGAGTTATTACTATAATTGCACATCCACAGACTTTCCACCTACTAACGCTCCGATTTCTGTTTTCTCAATCAATTGCAATATTTACGAACCAACTGCATATTTGCCAATTATTTTTGCTGAATCGGGAGTTGAAATAACAAATCTTTGTGCATCAGAAATTTCGGCAGGGAATAACACCACTTGTAATTCGGGTAATCTGCAAGGTATAAAGCGTTATGTTTACCGTGCTGTTATCACTTTACCGGTTTCTTGTTCCGATTGGCGTATCAGCTATAACGGAGGAACTCGGTTTGATGGAGTTACCAATATAGTAAACCCCCAAATGCAAGGGCTATACGTAGAAGTATTGATTAACAACTCAAATGGCGTAGTCAATAGTAGTCCTTTTTTCGCCTCTACACCAACTCCCTTTTTTTGCCTTACTTCTAATGTTTTTGAACAAGGCGTTTATGAGGAAGATGGTGATGTTCTTAAGTTCAGCATCATTACACCTTTATCCGGCTACAATACTCCCATAAGTTATCAAACAGGTTATAGCAACATTGCCCCTCTTTCAGCCGGTGATTTCAATCTTGATATTTCAACCGGACGCATCACATTTACCCCTATTTTGGAGCAGGTGTCTGTTATTTGTCTATTGATTGAGGAGTACAGGAACCAAGAATTAGTTGGTACCACCATGCGCAACCTTCAGTTTTCTGTTTTGGATTGCTACAATCAGTTTATTTCAATCGGAAATCCCGAAACGCCTACACAACTCAATCTTTGTTTAGAAGATTTATTTACGCTCACTTTGCCCATAGTTGGTGCAGACCAAGTTACAATATTAGGAAATCTCTCCTATTTAACCAATGCTGATTTTTCTTATACCGCTACATCTATTGATGAGGGAACTGCAACTTTTTCATGGACACCTCAAATTGAAAATATCGGAGTTCATTATTTGGTGTTGTCAGCAACAAACGAAGCATGCCCTTATTCTTCACAATCTACAAAATCTTACATCCTAAATGTTCTGCCCAAACCTCAGTCCAACATTGTCCCAAATATAACCTTGTGTCAAAACGCATCAATTCCGATAATGGTAGAAAGTGAAGGCATCGGAAACTCCTATCAATGGACACCTTCAACAGGATTAAGCTGTTCAGATTGTCCTAATCCAATATTAACAGGTATCAATAACACTACTTTAAATATCAGTATAACTGATCCCAACGGCTGTACCGTAAATTTGGAAACTCAGATAACCGTCTTGCCATCCCCCTTTGTAAACGCCGGAGAAGACCAAATTGTATGGGAAGGTCAAACAGCAATTATAAATGCAACAGGCGACTTTAACACCATTACTTGGATGCCTAGTATAGGCTTAGATAATCCAAACATACCCAATCCTGTGGCATCCATCACTCAAAATACTACTTATATCGTTTCGGCAACTTCCGGCAATGGTTGTACAGCTACAGATACTATTCAACTTAAACTTAAGAAGTGCGATGAGTTGTTAATCCCCAACGCTTTTTCACCCAATATGGATGGCATAAATGATTTATTCCTTATTGCAGATTCTTTTGTATCAGAAAAATTTGAGTTAAGGGTATTTGATAGATGGGGGAACCAAGTGTTCTTTACCGCCAATATGGAACAAGGTTGGGATGGCACATTAAATGGAACTATCCTGCCAATGGGAAATTACGCTTATTATTGCGAATTTATGTGTGGTAATGTTCTCAAACAGCAAAAAGGGAATGTGTTTTTGTTGTATTGACATACTTTAGATTTCAATCAAATCCACCCATAAATCTTCTAACGCCCTCTTTTGAAGGTCAAATTGTCTCCCTGCAAAAACGCCTTGCTCCTGTGAAAAGAATTAAAGCCCTTTGCAAAGAAGCAAAACACCCCTGCAATGGAGTAAAGTCCCCCGTGTTATTGAATTAATCGCTCCTGCAAATGTTTTAATCCCACCTGTTTTATCCGAAAACGCCTTTGCAATGAAGCTAAGCCACCCTGTTTGGGGTCAAATCCCACCTGCAAGGTTTTTTGTTCCCTTTGTTTTTTGATAAAACACCTCTGCAATGAAGCATTGTCAACCTGTTTTATCGAATTGTCAACCTGCAAGGGGGCTTTGTCAACCGTAAAGCTTGGCAGATTCTCCCTGTTTTGAGCAGCAAAAACCGTCAGGGGGTAATTACGTGGGTTGTTTTGCCGACTTTTAATGCTTCAAAGATAGGTTTTGTATTGGCAATCTTTAGTCATTCAAGCACTCAAAGCTCAATCCAAACCGGACAATATTTTGACATCATCGCGCCTGACGTGCACGGCGGTTCGGTTCTTTATGGGGCCGTTTTCGAGTTTAAGCACTCCGCGCGGGCATACTGCCGAACAGATGCCGCAACCTACACAAGATGCGCGCACGATGTTTTGACCTCTTTGGGCATACCAACGCACATCTATCCCCATTTCGCAATAGTCCGAGCAATTACCGCAGGAAATGCACTGTCCACCGTTGACGGTGATGCGAAATCTGGAGAAAAACTTTTGCTGAATGCCAAGGATTGCCGCCATTGGGCATCCAAACCGGCACCAAACACGACTTCCCATTAACGGATAGAACCCTACTCCTATAACGCCTGAAAAAGTTGCTCCAATGAGGAATCCGTACCACTCGCGAATCTGATAGCTGTCGAAAAACAGGATGCGCGGATTGCCGGTAAAATAGGTGTATAGCACCAGTCCGGTCATCAATATGGCAAACAATAAAATCGGGTAAAGGAGCCATCGTTCTATTTGCCAGGCTCGCAATGACTTGTCAGATAATTGCCGGAACGGGTCGCCTGCTGTTTCGGCTAAACCTCCGCAGCCGCAAACCCAGGAGCAATACCATCGTTTACCGTAAAAATAAGTCAATACCGGCGATATGACCAAGGTCATCAACACGCCCCAAAACAACATAAACAAACCGATATGGCCACTGCTGAGGAGTTGGTTCAAGTTCCAGTCGAAAAAGAAATAATAGTTGAGCGGCCACATATTCTTAAAGTCGTTGTAAGGCAGGTTAAGCCGCAGGAGCAATTCGGGGAGCAAAAAGGCAAACCCAAACTGGAAAAACATCACCGAGAGCGTGCGCAATACTTGGTAACGGTTGTCGCGATATTTGAGGATAAACTTAAATCCCATGACCAAAATGGCAAGCGTATAAAACACGCCATAGACAAACCACTGACTTGCGGGTTGTTTTTTCAGAAGGTAGCTCAACGGGTCGAACAGGCCTATCAACCCGTAATTGGCTACACCGGTTTGACCTAACCCCAACAGGTGCGGATACCAATAGAGCAAGATGTAAAACCCGGTCAGAACAATGCCGAGCGTCCATGCAACTGCCCCTCTGCCGGTAAGCGAACCAAACCAAACCCCGTTATTTTTAATGCCCGGAATGCGATTTTGGTATTGCTTGACTGCATACAGTACTCCTCCCCCGCTCAACAACCCCAAAGCGATGAGTAAAAAATAAGCGGCATTAAGGTTATTGCCTCCACCCAATGCCGCTACCAACAGCATCAATAATCCAATCCCAACGGCTGCAAGTGCTGTTTTTTGCAACAGCCCCTGTTTGTGCGACACATCAGGGGTGATGGCCATGCTGATATCGGTGGTAGCTTGGTATATATCAGTGGCGAGTGATTTGGTGGGCATATTAGCGAGAGTATAGTTTGAGAATTAAGAAACGGAAAAAAGGGAAGTAAACAGAAGCGGAGCGTATCGGGAAAAGAGGCTTCTGCAAAGGTTATCGCATGTTGACAGGTGATTGCTAATCATGAAGAACGAACTACTCCCATTAACCGAAAATCGTTTTCCATAGACTTCTTTTAGGGATAGATTGCGGTAGTTGGTGCGGGTGTTGCAAGTTGTATTGGTCTATCAGTGCTTTTTCGTAAGGTGGTGAAAACTCTGGGTCAAACAGTGCCGCTGCAAAATGGGTTAAGACATGGGTAATATAGGTGCCCTGTGCTAACCATTCTTCCAAAACGTCATGCCTCAAACGGATGCCAAGGGCATTTACCCCAATTAATCTCCCTGTATCTGTCGCATAGACTAATCTGAGGCACTTCCTTTTATCGGGATGCTCCCAATATAAACTGGTTTCGTTTGGTAAAAGTATGGGCGATACTTTACCGTAAGTCTGATATTCGATGTCTAAAAACTTAGCCGAGTTGAACCATATACGGGGTTGATAGAAGGTCTTTTGTCCTAAAAGATTAAAGGCGACGGTTGTGCCCTGCATTTGACCGGTGTACCAAACTTGTTCTATGGATTTTCTATCGGCTAAGGGTTGTATGAATTGGGCGCAATCGCCGGCGGCATATACATCGGGAAGATTGGTTTCAAAGTATTGGTTCACCAAAATACCCCGTTCGAGTGCTATGCCCGACTCCTTCAAAAAATCCACATTAGGGCTAACTCCTATGGTGATGGCAACAAACTGACAAGGTATTTCTTCACCGGTTTGGGTAAGCACTGCGCGTACACGCCCATTCTCGTCCGGCAAAATGGCTTTCAGTTCAGTATTCAGGCGAAGGTCTATATGGTGTTCGGTAATATGACGGTTAATGAGTTGGGATTCTTCGGGTGGCAGTTCTTTGTTCCAAAAGCTGTTTTCTCTAACCATAAAAGTAACACCCATCCGCCTCGATAGCAGCATTTCGGCTACTTCAATGCCAATCAGCCCTCCGCCAACGATGACGGCACGGGTAATCCCTTTCGTGTTTTGTTCCATCAGTTGCAGGTCCTGGAGGCTGTACAGCCCTTGCACACCGGTTAGGTTCTGCCCCGGGCACTCCAATAACCTGGACTTGGCACCTGTAGCGAAAAGCAACTTGTCGTATTGAATGGTATTGCCGCTTTGAAGATGCAGGGTTTTGCGTTCAAAATCGGGACGGGTTACATAGTCATGCAACAAATCTATGCGGTTCTTAGTCCAAAAACCGTCTTCGTAAGGCTTGGTTTGGTTGTAAGTAAGATGCCCCATATAGAGATACATGAGAGCCGTGCGCGAAAAAAAGTACTTAGTTTCTGCCGATACCACCGTTATGCGACAATAGGAGTCGAGTTTTCGCAAGTTCCGCGCAGCGCTGATGCCGGTAATTCCGTTTCCTACAATGACTATGTGCATAGTGATAGCATGAGGGTTTTGAATATACTTCGTTCGTTCATCCAATCATCTTAGGCAAAGATGCAAAGAAAAATTCAGAATGAAAGTAAACACACCTTCGTTACACAATAAGAGGCTTTTAAGACATCGGATGTCTCGCAGACATCCGATGTCTTAAGCCCTAACTCTTAAATTTTATACGGAATAGTCCCAAAAAAAGTTGGGGTTCTTTTG
>CALCIK010000062.1 GCA_937907475.1 uncultured Bacteroidota bacterium
GGTCAGGCAGATGCCGATTATGGTCAGGCAGATGCCGATTATGGTCAGGCAGATGGGTGACTATTGGGATTTTGGGGACATTTGAGAATATTGGGGGTTATTGGGGTTGTTGGGTATGCTATTCGGGATTTGATTTTGAGTAAAAAACGCTTCCTGTATTTAATCCTTTTAGGTGTTGTTAAAAAACTTACCTTCGCTTCTGGTCTTGTGCTTTTGTGGAGGTTAATTTAGCCTCTTAGAGCAAAGGGATTTCCTTAAAACATTGGTGATTACAGAATATTAACTACCCGATTTTACCCATGCCGACAAACAGTGCTCAACATACCCATCTAATCAAACAAGAGGCTTATCGCTTGGGGTTTCAGTATGCAGGGATCTCGAAATCGGGATTTTTGGCTGAGGAGGCGGGGCAATTGGAGGAGTGGTTGCGCAGGGAGTATCATGGTAAAATGGGGTATATGGAGAATCATTTCGACAAGCGATTGGACACTACTCTATTGGTGCCTGACTCTAAATCGGTCATTACCCTGTTGTACAACTATCATACTCCTCAAAAGCAGCAAGACCCTTTGTCTCCAAAAATATCGAAGTATGCCTACGGTAATGACTATCATTGGGTGATAAAAGACAAGTTAAAAGTGCTGATGCAATTTATTGAAACGGAAATCGGGCAGGTCAATGGGAGAGTTTTTGTCGACTCAGCACCGGTGATGGAGCGCGCTTGGGCGGCTAAGAGTGGGACGGGTTGGGTTGGTAAAAACTCGTTGTTGATTACCCCCCGTTCCGGTTCGTTTTTCTTTTTGGCCGAGTTAATCATAGACCTCGAACTGCTGTATGACGGGCCTATCAAAGATTATTGCGGCACTTGTACCCGTTGTATTGATGCTTGCCCTACTAATGCTATTGTGGGGGATAAAATAGTGGATGGCAGTAAATGTATTTCTTACTTTACCATTGAACTGAAGGATGCGTTGCCGGACGAGATGAGCGGTAAATTGGATAACTGGATGTTTGGCTGTGATGCCTGCCAAGAGGTCTGTCCTTGGAACCGTTTTGCCAAACCTCATACGGAACCCTTGTTTGAGCCGCACCCCGATTTGTTGAACATGAGTGGGCAGGAGTGGACAGAGTTGACCGAAGAAGTTTTTGGTCAATTGTTCAAGCAATCGGCGGTTAAAAGAACTAAGTATGAAGGGCTGATGCGGAACATCCATTTTTTGACAGAAAAAAAGAAAGAATAGTTTCACAAAAACAATTAAAAAGCATAGATTGTAACCGTTTCCCACTTGGAGGTTTGTTGCTCTTTCCCTTCACCAATTTCCTCAATCCAACCGACTATGAGTACAAGATTTATACTGTTCTTAGCATTGGTATTGTGGTATTTCTTCTCCACCTATTGGTATGTTTGCCACATCAACGACAATGGCTGCAACTGTTTTACCAAACAAGCCACTATTCCTGCCTTATTGATACAAGACAATGACAAGCAAGTTGTCAGCATTAGGGATAATTTCAAGTTTACCCAATCTGATGCCACGCCGGTTATCAGTGCCCCTGTGCAAGCCGGCTTGAACACCTTAGCGACATATTTGCAACAAAATCCTCAACGCGCGTTGGTCATCAGTGGGCAATACGCCCCTAACGAAACGAACAGCACCCCCTTTGACAATCTCGGTCTTGCCCGTGCAGATGCTTTGAAACGGCAACTGATGGCTATGGGCTTGCCCGATACCCGCTTGCAAACTTCTGCAAAGCCTGTCGGGAACATGCCTTTGTTTTCGGACAATAGTTTCTTTGGCGGGTATGATTTTGCCTTTACCGATGCCGGACCCACCGAAGCACTTCCTCGCTTTTTGGTTCTTGATGGGAGCAATACTGTGGTTGATGTTGCCGAAAACTTTACCTTCTCCCCTTCTGATGCCAAGCCCAACATGAGTACCCAAGTACAACAAGGGCTTGTTTCATTGACCAACTATTTGAAAACCAATCCCAACAAAACGCTTACCCTTACCGGCAACTATGGTGCAAATGAAAAAAACAACACCATGTTTGACAACCTCGGACTTGCCCGTGCCGATGCTATCAAACAACAACTCGTGGCTGCCGGTGTTAAAGCAGATAATATCCAAACGACTTCCCGCCAAAACGATGCCTTGCCTGTTGCCTCCAATAAACAACTGACCGGTGCCCTAGCTTTTAACATCGGCAACCTAGCCGAAATTACCCTGCCTACGTTTACCGTCAAAGACGGCTCGGAAACGGTGGTGGACATCAAAGACAATTTCTCTTTTAAACTTTCTTCCGGGAAGGCCGACATGAGTAAAGAGGTGCAAAACGGGATGGCTTCCGTTGCCCAATACCTCAAAATGCACCCCGACCGGCGGCTGAAATTATCGGGCAGTTATACGCCCGATGAAAAAAACGGGACTGTCTTTCCTAACTTGGGTATTGCGCGGGCAGATGCCCTGAAAAAACAACTCGTTGCTTTGGGGATTGATGCCGGCCGTATAGATACCGATGCCAAGCAAGATGCGCAACTTGCCATTCAAAATGGTTCTATCATCGGTGGGATAGATTGGGTGCTCCAAGTTACGGCAGCCAAGCAGCAAGACCTCACCGCCGAGTCCAGAACTTTGTATTTTGATACCGGTAAAGCGAATTTGGGAATGACCGATGAGTTAAGGCAATACTTTAAGGATGTGAAAACATATTTGGAGCAAGATCCCAAAAGCACGGTGAACCTTACCGGACATACCGATAACGCCGGCAGCCAAGCCGCCAACCAAAAATTGGGGCTGAAACGCGCCAACGAAGTGAAGCAACAATTGACAAGGATAGGTATTGCCGCCAAGCGCATCAACACTGCCTCCAAAGGTCAGACAGAGCCGGTAAAAAGCAACGATTCGGCAGAGGGTAAGCAAGCCAACCGCCGCGTTGAAATGCTCGTACAATGACCGCATTTTTTCCTTCGGGCATGGAGGTTATCATCTAAAAACCTTCATAAAAACAATAGAATGTTCAAAACAACTCATAACTCATAACTCTACAACTTTTTTCTCACCCACTTAAATCTACAAGCTATGTCCCCAATGTGGTTTGATGCCATTCAGATACTTTTCCTTCTTTTGGTTACTTCGGTGTTGACCTATCTCGTGTTCAGTTGGCGTAAAACTTCGGTAATGGCCAAAGAAATTGACGATTTAACCGCTCAGTTAAATGACCTTAAAGCCCAAAATGCGTTGCTGTTGGACAGAACCGCCAAGTTCGATGCTACCAATTTACATCAACTTCAAGCAGAACTGAAATCTACTCAAGACCAATCAGGCCGCCTCAATGCCGAAATTGGCGGGCTTAGGGAGCAACATGCCGATTCCCTGCTTCGCATTCAAGCACTGCAATCTTTTGAAACCAAGTATAACAATTTGAGCAGCCAATTTACCGAGGTTGAAAATCAGAACAATAGTTTGCGCCTTCAATTACAACAAGCTGATGCAGATAGCAAAATACTGATTCAAAAATTGAGCGACCTCACTGCTCATTACAATGCTTTGGATGAACGTTACAATGCCCTGCTCAAAAGCTCTAACGAACTTCGCACAGAAGTTGATACCATGGAACTACGGCTTGTTTCTGCCAATACCGACAACAACCGATTAGGAAATGAAAACAAAGCGATGACGTTGCAAATTGGCGAATTGGAAGCCGGGAGTACAGCCCTTATCCAAAACATCGCACGCTTCCAAGCCGATATTGACCAACTGAAATCGGAAACCGAGGTATTGAACGGACAATTGGATTCCAAAGATGCTTTCATTTTGACCTTGCAAAACCAATTAGCAGGCATCAATGCAGCACATTCGGGCGCATTAGGTCTTGGCGGCAATTTAAACAGTGCAAATACTGACAGCACAGATTTGGAAGCCCTTGTGGAGGCATTATCTATCCAAATAGGTGAATTGGAAATGAATAAAGTGGAAACAGAAACAAAAGTCAGCAACCTGACCAATCAAATGACCGAGAAAACCGGCCTCCTCGCCACGTTACAAGGCAAAGTGGATTCCTTAACCGTCCGACTTGCCGACAAAGAAACCTTGAACAATCGTTTGAGCATTGACTTGGACGACTGCCGCAAAAAATACAAAGCCACCGCCCAAGAGTTATCGGAGGAAGAGAAAAAATTGGAAGAAATTCGAGCGAAAATAGGAACGATTAACTTTGACCGCATTGGCAATGCTTCTGAAGCCAATAAAGATGACCTTAAATTGATTAAAGGCATCGGCCCGTTTATTGAACGAAAACTCAATGCTTTGGGCATTTACACCTTCCGCCAAATTGCCAACTTTACCGATGAAGACGTTGAGCGTATCACCGATGTGATTGAGTTTTTCCCCAGCCGCATTGTTCGCGACAATTGGGTTGGTCAAGCAGGGGGATTTGTGAAAGGTGAACTGTGAATTGTGAATTGTGAATTAAATCTATTCAGTCTTAAAATAGGTTGACCTTGCCAATGCTGCTTTATGATGCCGATGTTTACCCAAATACTATATCCAAGCAACGGCAAAAAGTTTCCCGAGCTTCCTCCAAATCGACTTGGGTATGGGCGGCAGAGATAAACCCTACTTCATAGCCCGAAGGCCCCATATACACGCCATTCTCTAAAAGCAAGTGGTGGAGTTGTTTAAAATAGGTCATTTTAGCACCATCAATTTCATCGGCAGTGTGAACGGTGGCGTTTCGGGTAAACGCTATCCAAAAAATAGAGGCGATGGCAAAGAGTTTTACCTCGTACCCCATTTTTTCGCTGTGTTGGTTAATGGGATGGACAAAGTTTTCGGTGTTTTGCGCCAAGTTTTCGTAAAAATTGGGTTGGAGGCACTCGGTCAATTGGGCAGCACCGGCTGCCATCGCTACCGGATTGCCGGATAGCGTTCCGGCTTGATAGACGGGGCCATCGGGCGAAATGAAGCGCATGATTTCTTTGCTCGCCCCATAAGCCCCCACCGGCATTCCGCCACCGATGATTTTACCGAAGGTAATAATATCGGGTTTGACGTTATAGTGCCCCGCCGCGCCTTCAAATCCCACTCTAAAACCGGAGATAACTTCGTCAAAAATGAGCAGGGCATCGTTTTGGGTGCAAATCTGCCTCAAGTATTCTAAGAAGGAGGCATCTTGCAACAGTAGTCCGTTGTTGGCGGGGATGGGTTCTATGATGACCGCTGCTATTTGATTGGGATACATTTCAAAGGCTTGACTTAGGGCTATGCGGTCGTTCAGAGGAACGACAATGGTTTCTTTAGCAAAAGATTCGGGCACACCTGCCGAAGAAGAAACGCCAAAGGTAACCAAACCCGACCCGGCTTTGACCAATAAATGATCCACATGGCCGTGGTAGCAGCCTTCAAATTTGATGATTTTGTCTTTACCGGTATAACCTCTGGCCAAACGCACGGCTGACATAACGGCTTCGGTTCCCGAACTCACGAAACGCAGTTTTTCTACAAACCTGTGGTGGTGCAAAATGAGCCTTGCCAGTTCCAACTCATACTGAACGGGTGTGCCAAAGGAAGTGCCTTTTACCACTGCCTCGATGATTTTTTCTCGCACATGGGGATGGTTATGTCCCAAAATAAGGGGGCCCCACGAGCAGCAGAAATCTATATACTCGTTATCATCTGCATCCCAAACGCGGCAGCCATCGCCGCGCTCCATAAAAATAGGTGTTCCACCTACTGATTTGAAAGCCCGTACCGGAGAGTTGACCCCTCCGGGAAAGTATTGCAGGGCTTCTTGGTAAAGTTTTTCCGATTTGGTCGTAATCATATTGTTTTTAGGGTTGTTCATCAATGTCTGTTAGGCTAATTCAAAGTCAATAGTACGTGCCAACAGGTCTGTACTGACGATGCGCACATGCACCCGTCCGCCCAATTGGTAACGCTTGCCGGTATTAAAACCAACAAAAGCGTGTTGTGTTTCCTGAAACATGTAAGTATCGTCAATGACGGTACTTATTCTTACCAAACCCTCGCATTTGTTTTGGTCTAACTCCACCCAAAAGCCAAAATGGGCAATGCCCGAAATGACCCCTTCATACTCTTGTCCTATTCTCTCGCTAAGGTATTCCACTTGTTTGTATTTGACCGATTCGCGCTCTGCTTCCATCGCCTTGCGCTCCATCAGCGAGCTATGTTCGCATCTGTGTTTCAGGGTATCTACATCGCGGTTCACACGGGTGGGGTCGGTAAGGTATTGCCACAGGATTCGATGCACCATGCAATCGGGATAGCGGCGAATGGGGGAGGTAAAGTGGGTATAGTGTTGAAAGCCTAAACCGTAATGCCCGATATTGTGAACCGTGTAAGCGGCTTTGGCCATTGATCTGATGGCTAAGGATTCCAGCATGTGTTGTTCGGGTTTTCCCTTCACATCGGTTAGCATGGCGTTGAGCGAAGCCGATATTTGTTCCGGCGTATCCAGTTTCAGTTCGTAGCCAAATTCGGCGGCAAGTTTTTTGAATTCCACCAGTTTTTCAATATCTGGGGCACTGTGGGTGCGGTTGACAAAAGGAATGTTTTCGGGACGGGTATTGATGAACTCCGCCACCGAACGATTGGCGAGCAACATAAAATCTTCTATCAGACGGTTGGTGTCTAACATTTCTTTTGCCATCACCTCTATGGGCTTGCCCGTGTCGTCCAACACAAACTTCACCTCATCGCTGCCAAAATCTATTGAGCCGGCTTCCATCCTTTTGGCACGCAGTGTTTTGGCCAATTTATCCAACAATTTCAACTCATCCACCATATCGCCCTGTCCGGTATCCAATACCTCCTGCGCTTCGGCATAGTGAAAACGGCGGGTGGAATGGATAAGGGTACGTCCAAACCATTTTTTGAGTACCTGTGCATTGTCATTCATTTCAAACACTGCCGAAAAGCACAACTTGTCTTCGTTGGGGCGAAGCGAACAAACCAAATTGGAGAGTTTTTCGGGAAACATGGGCAGCACGCGGTCAACCAAATAAACCGATGTGGCGCGTTTGAACCCTTCGCGATCAAGTGCCGATTCGAGGGGTACATAGTGTGTTACGTCAGCTATATGTACGCCTATTTCCCAGTTCCCGTTCGGCAGTTTTTGAACGGAAAGGGCATCGTCAAAGTCTTTGGCATCTATGGGGTCTATGGTAAAGGTGGGAACGCCCTTGAAAATCCGCCGTTGGGCAATTTCTTCGGGAGATATGGAATCGGGAAGTTTATCTGCTTCAGCCAGCACATCGGCACTAAATTTAAGAGGGAACCCCTTGTTGGCTAAAATGGAAACCATCTCGGCGTTGTTCTCACCCGGGCGACCAAGCACTTCTGCTACTTCGGCCACCGGTTTCTTACCGTCTTCGCTCCATTCAATGACCCGTACCAAGACTTTATCGCCGTCTTTTGCACCGTTAATTTTTGATAACGGCAAAAACAGATTGAGGGGGATATTGGTATCGGGAATAAACAAGGCAAACTTGGGTGCGACTTTGATAATGCCGGTAAACACGGTTTTGCTTCGCGAAACAATTTCGACCACCTCCCCTTCCAAACGCCGGCTACCGCTTCGCGTGCCTACTCTAATTTTTACCCTGTCGCCATCGTAAGCCCCCTTTAACTTACTAGCCGCAATATATACATCGCGGTCAGACTGTTCCGAAACAATATAAGCCGCCCCGCTTGCCGTCATATCCACCACCCCTTCTATCAGTTTGCGCGAGGTGTTTGGGTTGCTTCGGCTATTTCTTTGAGGTTTGCTGTCTGTTACAACAGCCCCTTTCAATTGAAAACGGTTGCCTTTTTGCTTATCTATAAATTTCTTTTCCCATAAGCGATTGACCGCTGCTACCACTTCCTCGCCATCATAACCGCGCCGGCCTACTTTGCTGTGAATGGCTTTATAGCCGTAAGCAGTTGAGGGATTGTTGGTAAATATTTGCAAGATAATTTGCTCTAATGAAGGAGGGCGTTTACCTGAGCCTGATTTTGGGGGTCGTTTATTTGCCAATTGATAAGGAGTTACTTTTTAAATAAAATTAGAACGCATCTGTTGCATGTAGCAAAGTTAAAGCCTGTTTGCATATTTACGGCATACTCGGCATATCTTTTAAGATTAAACCGGTAAACAGCCTTCTCCTGAACTATCTTTTCCCCCCATTAACAGACCCAAAAACAATAAATTCTACTTAAAATCATCTTTTTTTAGGGGCAAAAAACGGGGATGGATTTTGACCGTTTCATTCGCTGCAACCCTTTACCGGAAAGGATTAGCGAAGAACAGGAAGGTTGGTAAATCTTGAAAACGGGGCTTTTTTTGGTTCGTCTATGGGCAAATGGCGGGAGTATCTTTGCATCATCAGTTGAACGAAAAACAACTGCTACATTTAAAAACAAACTTTTAAACACTTTTCAAACAAAAATTGCATTATGAAAACCAATTTCTTTTCCCCCGCCGCAGTAGCTTTTTCAGCTCTTTTCTTTTTCGCCTTGAGTATGACCGTACAAGCACAAGATTACGATTGGACACAAACGCCTGAGTATCAAAAAATGTACAACGATTTGATGAACAACGTAAACACTACCTACGAAAACACTTACAATCAAGGGATGTCCGATGCTCAAAAAATTATGGACCAACAAAAAGAGGACGAAGCCCGGTACTATCAAGAATTGATGACGATGGTCAACAAAACTTACGAAGAAACTTATACCTATTGGATGGGCCGTTACGAAGAAATCATTGCCGAAGCCAATGCCAATGCGAAAGTACTTCAAGCACAACTCATCGCTCACGGGCAAGCCGTTTACCAACAGGCCTTAGCACAAGGCATCAGCAACGCTGCTGCACAAAAAATGGCAGTCGAAACCGTAGGTAATTTGGCAAGTACCAACAGCATTACCAACTCCTTTGGACACGACCTGACTATGAAAATCATGAACAACTGGCCCAACGGCAGCGGTGCATTGTACAAATATGCCGACGGCACTTATGGAAATTGGGCAACCCGCTACTAAAATTAACTTCATTCAACATCAAAATCAAAAATCAATAACACCATGAAAACTCTTTTTATCCATTTCATTCTGACAATCGCTTTATCAGCAAGTGTTTTGCTCGAAACCGTAGCCCAAAACCAATTGAATCCGATGAGTATTAACCGAAAAGATAAAACCGCATTTGGTGCAGTGCAAGCAGGCAACGAAGCCGCAGGAGCCGTTATTTGGACAGTTGGTAAAAACACCTTTAGCTTTCCGGGTTCATCCATTAAATTTGCTGCCACTGTCAATGAAAGTTTCACCCTTGTAGAATTAATGCTTCAAAGCAATAAAGTTCCCGTAAGTTTTTCGCTAATGACTCCCCCCGAAGGATATACTAACCCCGATTTCACCCATTTTTATTCAGCAGAGTTTACCGATACTAACGGCAAGGTGATAAAAGGTGTCTTAGCTTTTTGTTGGGCAGAAAACGGTCTTACTTTCCCGACCGATACTTATATTCCTTATTGGCCTCAGAAAATCTAACACGTTTCAATGAAACTCAAAACGAAACCCCGAGCTTGATAGAGTTCGGGGTTTTTGTTTGGAGAGTTAGATGTAAGATTTTAGGAGAAAGACATGTGATTTAAGCCTTTGGACTTTCGATATGAGTCCTTGATTTTGTTCCATCGCCCACTTGCTTTGTTGGTATTGCTATTTTAAAAAAGCTTCTCTTTAAAAAAAGTGCAATAAAAACGAGCATTTTTATATTTAGTGGAACTAATTTCAAACTCCTTGCGTTCGCTTATACATTAGGTAATTCACATCAATTTCCCCACCATCATCAAATCATCCGAATTATGAACAAACACAAAGCTTACAACCTGATTGTTTTAGATGAAAGCGGTTCAATGGAATCCATTAAAAGAGCAACTATCAGCGGATTTAACGAAGTCGTCCAAACCATCAAAGAGGTGGAAAAACAATTTCCCGATCAAGAGCATTTCGTTACACTAATAACCTTTAATGGCGGTGGCATCAAAACCCTCTTGGACAAAGAACGGGTAACGCTTCTCAGCGAAATAGATGAGCGCAAATACCAACCCAATGCCAGCACCCCCCTTTACGATGCCCTTGGTTTTGGGATTAACAGCCTAAACAACTATCTGCAAGATAAAACCGAATACAATGTATTGGTAACCGTGCTGACAGATGGCGAGGAAAACGCTTCAAGAGAATTTAACAGAAGCCAAATTTCCAAAATCATCACCGACCTCAAAGAAAAAGGATGGACGTTCACCTATATGGGTGCCAACCAAGATGTAGAAGCCGTTGCCGGTGCCCTCTCTATTGAAAACAGTATGGCTTTTGAGGCAAATGATCAAGATATGAAACGCATGTTTGACAAAGAGAAAGGCTCCCGAATAGCGTATTATCAAAAGCTTCAGAATAAAGAAGACGTGCGCTCGGGCTATTTCGATGATGAAGATAAGAAAAAGAGTTAACACACCTCTCAAAAGGGGTCATCGTTTCAACTTTCGCCCGATGAAAACCCAAAGCCTTGGACAGATGAGATAGTAGATGTCGAGGATGATTTATTACGTAAAGAGGCTGCCTCAAAAGGGCAGCCTCTTTTGCTTTTAGAATATTACCCTGATTGGGGGGATTTGTTGAAGGTTGAAATTGTCAGAAAAGAGGATAGTCGTCAAGTTCAGATAAGAACAATTACACCGGCTAAACTATCTCTACAGCACTTGACCGATGCTGCTTAAAGCAACCAACGCAAATTGGGCAACAGCAGAAGATATGAACATTATGCTTTGTTAAATCCGGCTATAAAATTTTTCCACATTTTATCATTTGTCGCCATCCTACCTTTACGGCTCAAATCAGTTTTTAACAAACTTTGCGGTTTGTGTTAAGTTACCTGATTGTACGGAAAGAAAATACAACCCCTGTTTATAGGCAGAAATATCCAAAACATGATTTCCGTTAATTTCGGTTATATCAAGAATCCTGCCATCCATACAGTAGATGGTTAGAATGGCTTTATTGTGGTTTTCTATGGTTAAAAAACCGGAAGTTGGATTTGGAAATACGGTTAAGTTGCCGGTTTCTGCTACCTCTTGAATACCGGTAGAAACAAGACCTACCCGATATGCAAAATAATTAAATGTAGCATTGTCTATACCATAACCGCCAATATATTGGCCATTAGAGGACATACAATTTGCCGAGTAAATCTGATAGGTTCCTGTTGAATATCCCAAAACATCATTGATGTAGGTATTCAGGTTTTGCAAACCGCCTGCCGAGGTCCAAATAAACGGAAGTTGAGGATCCCAAAAGCTGACATTAAACCACCCTACCACTATTGAACCATCAACACTAATGCCGGAAACAAAACCCTGAGCACCTTCAGCCAAAGTTCCTAAATTTATTACTCCTGTGGCTTCGCTCCATATCCATGGTTCGTTGTTGTTTGCGTAATCGCCATAACCACCAATCCAATTTCCATTGGCAGAAACCGCACTACACTCCCCCAACTGATTATATTCATCGGATGGGTCTCCTGAAGGGTCAATGAGCAAGTATTGGTTGGGAAAATAACCTCCGTTAGGATTTTTTCTCCAAACCGCCGATTTCCAAGGTCCATTGAAATCTTGCCAGCCAACCAATACACTGCCATCATAGTTTACTGCATTTACCCGCGTACTTCGACCGGCATGTAATGTGCCTAAATCAAACAAACCATCCCCTTCTACCCAAGCAACGGCATGTGTATAAGCCAAGCCTCCCGTGGTATCGGCCCATGAATTTCCTGCAACAGTACTACCATTTCCCGAAATGGCAAAACCTCCACTAACAGTATTATCAATCGAAAACCCTAAACTTCCAACAAGTACCCATTCATTGGTTGCCATTTGATACCTCGACATTTCTGCTCCATTAAGCCCCATACTTGTGCCGCATAGGTACAAGCCTTCGTCAGAAAAGTGAGCCTGACCTCCTACTCCTTGTCCGGGTGCTAAGCCGCCAATATCAGTCGTGCTACCTAAATCGGGATTCCAAATAGAATAGGTACCTCCTTGGCTTACATATCCGGCCACTAATCCTTCATTGGATAAACCCGTTGTTTCCATGTAAGTTTCTTTCACTATAAATTGTGCAAAAACAAAGTTAACACTGAATAAAAATAACACTAACGATAAAAATAACTTTAGCTTCATTTGAAAAAAATTGTGAGATTAGTTGATTAAATACATTATATAGAAACAGAGGGTTAGAAGGGTGCTCTCTGTTTGGTAAAAACAAAAATTATTTGGCTCTATGCAATATCTGCAAAGGTAAAATAAATGAATTTAACAACAACATATAAGTTTACAGGGGCAATTTCATGAAAAACTCCTTTGTATAAATCAAAAAAAGGCTGCCCCATTTGAGACAGCCTTTTTATAAAAAACAGGATGTGAACTTAACTTATTAAATCAACCCATTCCAAAACAGCAATTTAGCAATTCATGCTAACTTTATGTTTCTACTCCTCAATTGCTTTATCCTCTTTAGTCCCAATTCCTCCATCAGTCAACAAGACAGCCTTATTGTGTGAGGCATAAGCCTTGTGAAGGCGGCTATAAAGTTTCATAAACCGCGCTGCTACGGCAACAAGGTCTTTGGTTTCTAACAACAGGCTAAAGAATAGGTGGCTGTTTTTGGTGGTGTAATGTTGATCTTGCACCCCTTTTATTTGTTGAGCAAGCAGGTTTTCAATAGTTTCAAACAAGTCTTGTTTTTGCTCCAACACTTCTTGCAGAGCATCGAAATTGTATTTTGTAAAACCCTCGATTATCAACTGCAAATAAGTGTTCAACCGGTTTTGCAGATTTTGCAATTGTTCGGTTTGTTCGGGTTCTAAGGGCGTGTGCAGGTTTTCTACATGCTCTCTGCATACTTTAATGATGAGTTGTACGGCTTGTGCAATGTCTTGTTCCAAATCATAGACCAACAAGAAAACACGGCTTGCTTCGGTATGCTCTTCATCAATGCGTTCTATGGAATGAAGCAGCTTGATTCTGAACTCCTTATTTTGTTGCTTCAACGCTTTGATAATCCCTTTGGTAGATTTTAGTTGCTCCTCCGATTCGTTTTTCAAGCCTTGTAATGCTAAAAAATAAGCCTTTTGTACGGTAATCAAAGTATTGGCGACACTTTGTGCGGTTTCACGCGCAATTACAATTCCTTCGATAGAATCTGTTTTACTTAAAATTTCATCAATTCTGTCTTTTTCGATTTCACTGTCTCGGTGAAGGAAGAAGTTGTTGATAATTAAGCCGATGGCCAATAAAATAAGTGCGCCAACTGCCCACCCTCCTAATTGATGTATTAAGGTGGCAAACAAGCCGGATGCGGTAAATGCTATCAAAGCAGTAGCGAACCAACCACCAATGACATGCAACACCCCGGAAACCCGATAGACAGCACTATCCCTGCCCCATGCCCTATCTGCAAAGGACGAACCCATTGCCACAATAAAAGTTACATAAGTCGTAGAAAGCGGCAGCTTGTAGGAAGTGCCTAAAGCTATGAGGGCACTCGCTACGGTTAAATTGACCGATGCTCGTACCAAGTCAAAAGCAGGTAAAGGTTCGCCGCTTAGTTTTGCTGCTGCGGAAACCGGGGTATCAACAAAGTTTTGATCTATTTTTGATGACCATGAATCGGGAATCATTCGTTGCGTTTGGGCTCCTATGAACCGGCTAAATCGCACCATCATTCGGGAAAGTGTTGTGGGTTGAAATTTTTCAAGCCCATCTCCTTGTCGCCCTAAGCCCACTTCTGTATCGGTAACTGTCTTTGCTTTTCGCGAAAGCCAAAGGGTAATCACCATGACGAACCCTGCACCAACTAAAAATAATGCGTCAGGCTTCACCGATTTACTCAACACGTCCATACCAAACTGATTTGGGTCCACTCCCGATACTACCCACGCTTTATAGGCTTCGTAGCCGGCCATGGGCACCCCTATAAAGTTGACCAAATCGTTCCCTGCAAAGGCCATTGCTAAGGCAAACGTGCCGAACAGCACCACAAACCGCAACACATTTACCTTAAATACTGAAATCAGTATTTGCATCAAGAGCCACCAAAACAAGAAGGAAGCTATCATGAGCATCCAAGAATGGGCTTGAACTTGCTTAACAAAATCGGCTGGTAAAAAAACAGCCCCTTTGACACCTTTTATCAATAAAAAGAAGGTCATGATAGATAGTGCCAAACCTGCCCATACGCCACCGACATATTTAATGCGATTGCTGTAATTGTAAGAAAACAATAAGCGGGAGAGGTATTGTATCAACGTGCCGAATGTAAAGGCTAAAACAACCGACATTAAAATGCTGGTGATGATGGTAATTACATTGGAGGAGTTAATGTAATTGGCAAGCATGGCTACCGACTCGCCATTTTCTATGGTTTTTAATAACCCGACTGCTACCGAGGCTCCCAATAATTCAAAAATCAAGGATACAGTAGTGGAGGTTGGCAGCCCAAGTGTGTTAAAAAAATCAAGCAGAATGACATCGGTGAGCATCACCGCAATAAAAATAACCATCACCTCTGCAAACACGAAATAGTCGGGGTTAAATATCCCTTTTCGGGCAACCTCCATCATGCCCCCTGAAAATGCCGCACCAATAAATACGCCCAATCCCGCAATAATCAAAATCACATATCGGGGTGCCACCCTTGACCCTATGGACGAGTTTAAAAAATTAACCGCATCGTTACTAACGCCTACTATCAAATCACTCACTGCAAAAATCAGCAAGAAAATGACTAACAGAAAATAATATTCCGGCATATAAGCTAAAATTTTTGTAAAAATAGGTAGCCAATGTTAAGGGATTGTTAAAAACTCAATATTTTTTTACCCATTGAGGTCAAAAACACTAAATAATTTCATCGAACGATTGCTTTCGTTCCATTTATAAATGCCATCTCCCATCAGTGCCGAAATCTCAGCCTTTGGCTACTTGACAATCAGGTTCATATTGATAAACATTTTGTACCTTTGAGCCACTTAGTAGCATTGTGTTAACCCTCATACATGACCGAAGGCATATCGCTTAATGATATTCAGAAAGTAATCGCTCCGCAACTCGATTTGTTTGAGAGCAAATTTAAAGACTCGGTACGGAGCAAAGTGCCGCTTCTGGACAGGGTGATGTATTATATCGTTCAAAGAAAAGGCAAACAGATGCGCCCCATGTTTGTCTTTTTTTCGGCCAAGCTGCAAGGACAAATCACCGATGCCACTTACCGCGGTGCCGCCCTCATCGAATTGTTGCATACCGCCACCCTCATACACGACGATGTGGTGGATGATGCTAACGAGCGGCGAGGGTTTTTCTCGGTCAATGCCCTATGGAAAAACAAAGTAGCGGTATTGGTAGGCGACTACCTACTCTCCAAAGGACTGTTACTGGCCATTGACAACCAAGATTTTACCCTCCTCCAAGTCGTTTCTAAAGCGGTCAAAGACATGAGCGAAGGGGAACTGTTGCAAATGGAGCGCAGCCGCCGGCTGAACCTGGACGAAGCCACTTACTTTGAAATCATCACCAAAAAAACCGCCTCCCTCATCGCCTCGGCCTGTGCCGTTGGGTTTGCCTCGTCTGTCAACGACTTAGAAGCAAGGCAACTCGTATGGGATATAGGAGAAAAAATAGGCATCGCTTTCCAAATCAGAGACGATTTGTTCGATTTTGGTGCCGAAGATGCCGGTAAACCGAAAGGCATTGATATCAAAGAAAAAAAGCTCACCCTGCCGATCATCTATGCCATCAACAACGCATCGGATGCCGACCGCCGCCGCATTATTTACATCATCAAAAACCAACACACCGACAAAAAGAAAGTCGCCGAGGTCATTGATTTTGTATGGAAAAGCGGGGGCATTGAATATGCCCAAGAAGCCATGCACCAATACAAAAAACAAGCCCTCGACCTTTTGGCAGGCTTCCCGAAAAGCGAGGGGCGAAACGGTTTAGAACAATTGATATGGTTTACCATTGAACGGAAAAGATAGTAACCCAATCCCTGTTCCGAACGGCATCCTTCCAACGATGATTATTCAAACAGTAAAAACATATTTACATGACCACAGAACAACTCAAGACAGTTGAAGGGCGACTTGCTTCGCTAAGGAGGTATCTTTGACGTCGATAATCGCAAAGAATTGATTATTCACGAAGAAGCACTCACCGTAGAACCCGATTTTTGGAACGACTCCAAGCGCGCTCAAACCATCCTCAAATCTATTAAAACCAACAAACATTGGGTAGGGCTGTTTAACGATGCTTATACGGAGTACGAAGACTTATCTGTCTTGCAAGAGTTTGCGATGATGGGCGAAACAGACGAACAGGAGACCAATGTTCAATACCAGAAAGTATTGCAGTTGTTAGAAGACATAGAACTGCAAGCCACGCTCAACGAACCCGAAGACCAATTAGGAGCAATCCTCACCATCAATTCCGGTGCCGGGGGTACCGAAAGTTGCGATTGGGCATCTATGCTGATGCGCATGTATGTCATGTGGGGCGAAAAACAAGGTTACAAAGTTCGCGAATTAGACCTGCAAGACGGCGATACCGCCGGCATTAAATCGGTGTCTTTAGAGTTTGATGGCGAATTTGCTTATGGGTATCTGAAAGGAGAAAGCGGGGTACACCGGTTGGTACGTATCTCGCCATTTGATTCCAACAGCAGGAGGCATACTTCTTTTGCTTCTGTTTTTGTCTATCCGCTTGCAGACGATACCATTGAAATAGAAATTAATCCCGCAGATTTGGAATGGGATACCTTCAGATCAAGCGGCGCGGGGGGACAAAATGTAAACAAGGTAGAAACAGCAGTCCGGGTGCGACACTTACCTTCGGGCATCGTTTTAGAGTGTCAGGTACATCGTTCGCAACCTCAAAACCGCGAAACTGCCCTGCAAATGCTTAAATCCCGCCTTTACGAAATGGAACTTAAAAAACAGAATGAAGAGAAAGCAAAGGTAGAGAGCGGCAAACGAAAAATTGAATGGGGCAGTCAGGTGCGAAACTACGTGCTGCATCCCTACAAACTGATTAAAGACATCAGGACTGGCGTTGAAACAGGGAATGTTCAGCCCGTTTTAGATGGCGACCTCACCATGTTCATCAAAGCTATGATGATTTATGGAAAACAAGGGGGAACAGAGTAAATAGGTTGATTGCATTGGTTTGGTTGGTTTGGTCAATCTTGATTGAGTTGAAGTGCTATCAATATTGGGAATTGAAACGCTGCCTGCGTTTGGAACGCAGGCAGCGTTTTTATTTGCCCTCGCATTAAAACAGCCACCACCTCTGAACAAAAACCAACAACCAACTCAAATCAAAACACCCCCCATGACGACTATCACCTCCA
The DNA here is from genome assembly GCA_937907475.1 of uncultured Bacteroidota bacterium. Classification (GTDB taxonomy): domain Bacteria; phylum Bacteroidota; class Bacteroidia; order Chitinophagales; family UBA2359; genus UBA2359. The sequence goes on from CALCIK010000062.1 coordinate 17,460, forward strand.
AATACATGGAAAATCACCAAAAATATACGGTTGACAAAGCCCCTATGCAGGTTGACAATTCGATAAAACAGGGTTGCAATGCTTCATTGCAGGGGCGTTTTGGAAAAAAACAAAGGGAACAAAAACCCTTGCAGGAGGGATTTGCACCAAAACAGGGTGGCTTTACTTCATGGCAGGGGTGTTTTCGGATAAACTTGGGGGGATAAAAACTTTTACCGGGTGGATATTTTCAAAAACATGGGGGACTTTACTCTATTGCAGGGGTGTTTTACTTCATTGCAGAGGGGCTTTGCTTTTTTACAGGGGTGCAAGGCGTTCTTGCAGGGCTGCAATTTCGCCTCCAAAACGCTATTAAATGAAAAGCGAAAGAGGGGATGCTACTGTGCCGATTGGGTTAGTGGTTGCTTTGCAGGGCACTGTGCAGGGCAAGCAACTCCTGTGCTTGTTGCGCGTATTGGTTAAACTCGTCCGATTGGTAGGAGGTATAATTCATTTGCCGCAGGGCGTTGATGATTTTCTTAAAAAACGAACGTGCCGCAACAAAGTCGTGAAAAGCCAAGGGTTCATGGCAGATGCTCAAACAAAAATGCGCCATATACTGCTGTCGCTCTAAGGAGGTCAATTGGTCAATAGGATCAAAAGCATCTTGTTGGAGGATGACAAAATCAATGAGTTCGGCACGCCAAAAGTAGAGGTGATATTCGACCGATACGCCGTCATCGCCCAATATATTGATTTGGTCGGCGGCTTCTTTCCCTTGTTGCAGGATATTTTTGAGGGTTTGCACTTGTTCTAACCAAGTGTCGTTGGTCAGGGTTTTAATATAGTCTGCAAATTCGGGATAGTCAATGTATTTCGAATAGCTCTCGATGGGGTCAATAGCGGGGTAGCGTTTGCTGTCTGCCCTTCGTTGTGAGAGGGCGTAAAAGCATCGGGTCGCTTTTTTGGTGGCTTCGGTAACGGGTTCTTTAAAGTTTCCACCTGCGGGCGATACGGTTCCGATAAAAGTGATGGCTCCTGTTTTTTGGTTATATAGTTCTACCAGTCCTGCGCGGGCATAAAAGTTGGAGATCACCGCCGGCAGGTCAACCGGATAGGCATCGGGACCGGGGAGGTCTTCCAAACGGTTTGACATTTCGCGAAGGGCTTGTGCCCATCGGGAAGTAGAGTCGGCAAGTAGCAACACCCTCAGCCCCATGTTACGGTAATACTCACCTATCGTCATAGCGGTATAGACCGATGCTTCGCGTGCCGATACGGGCATACTGGAGGTGTTGCCAATGATGATGGTTCTTTGTATGAGTTTTTTACCAGTTCGCGGGTCTATCAGTTCGGGAAATTCGGTAAAGATGTCCACCAACTCATTGGCGCGCTCGCCACATGCGGCCACTATGACAATATCAACATCTGCTTGTTTGGCGATGGATTGCTGTAAGACGGTTTTACCGCTACCGAACGGGCCTGGCACAAAACCGGTACCGCCTTGCAACATGGGTAGCAGGGTATCTAAAATGCGAATACCGGTTTGCATGAGTTGGTCAGGGCGCAATTTTTGCCGGTAGCCTTTAATCGGTATTTTGACCGGCCAACGTTGCACCATCGTCAATGGAAATTCGCTGCCGTTGGGGTGGGTGAGAATGGCGATGGTATCAGTGATAGTATAGTTTCCGGCTGGAGCAATCCATTTCAAAGTATGGGTTTGAGATAAGGAAAAGGGTGCCATGATGATATGCGGCAATCCGTTTTCGTTGACTCTACCCAACCAATAACCCGCCCCTATTGCAGTATTTGGTAGTGCAAGCGGTTCAAATTCCCAAAGCTGATTTTTGTCTAAAGGGTAAGATTGTTCCCCTCGCTGAAGAAAAAGCCCCTCCAACTTGTCGAGGTCGCTCTGTAATCCGTCAAAATTTTTGGACAACAAGCCGGGTCCTAACACCACTTCGAGCATTTGTCCGGTAAAGGTTACTTTAGCTCCGTTTTTCAACCCGCGCGTACTGTCAAACACTTGTGCATAGACTGTTTTACCGGTTATCTTAATGACTTCCGCAATGAGGGTTTGTCCGGGCACTTCCGTACCGATTTGGCAGATTTCGTTTTGACTGACTTTGCCGTCCGGTTCTATGAGTATCAAGTTGGCTATAATGCCTTTAATCGTTCCGTGGGTGGTCATAAGCGGGTGGGGTTAAATGCGTTTTCTACCAATTTGGACAATCCCTGTGCATGGGCAGGTTGTCGGTTAAGCATGGCCCACCGCGAGGCAATTTGCCTTTGGAGGGCATGGGCGATGATGTGTTCTATGGTAAAATAGTAAAAAAACTGCTCGGTTTGAAGAAATTGCCACTTCACAGTATCCAACATTTTTTCTCTTACGAGCGGGTTTTCGTGTGTCCATATTTCAATCACTTGCGCCAAGGGAATGAGCGATTCCTGTTCTGCATTTGCCTGATATTTACCTACCAAATAGGCAACTTCGTTTTTGGCTACAAGTTGTGCCGAAAAGTCGGGCAATCCGTGTGTTTTATACTGAAGGAGTGAAAAATTGTGGAGTTCGAGGGTGAATCGTGCCCATTTTTCAACAAAAGGGTTGCCGCAAGTCAGAAGGAATGAGTAGTAATAGTTGTTGAGTTCGGTTTCGGTTTCGGCATAAGCGTGCGAGCTGCCGTTGTGATGCCAGTGATTGATAAAGAACTCGTCTATATAAGGATAGGGCGTGAGTTTCCCGGTGGCAATTTGGGTGATTTGAGTTTGGGTAAAATTACCGTTGGGCAGGTAGTCTTGCTGGAGTTGATATAAATAGTTGAGCAGGTTGGCATGGTCGGTTGGCATGTAAACCAAGCGTAGGAGGTAAAGGTCTTCGGGAGCTATAAAGTCAGCAAATTGATTGGCAAGGTTAAGGGACGGCAGGATGTCCGGCATTTCCATAGACAAATTGGCCAGACTACTCACGATGCCTTCATATTGGTTAGGGCTATTCATGGTCTTGGTAAATTTTGGCTATTTCGGGGTGCATGAATTGAGAAATATAGGCGGTAAAGTCATCGTCTGTAAACGAGATGACGTAATTCTCACCAACCCGCCCTATTTTAAAACCGGCATTAATCGAGTCGTCGGGTTTTATGAAGGGTTCTTTTTCAAGGGTTTCTCCGATTTTGCCGTTCAAATAAGTGCGAATAGTATCTTCTTGTGCCGCGTTCAATTGTATATGCAGTTGCCCTTGTTCGTTCAAATAAAGATGGTTAATCACGGTATCCAACAAGCCCACCAATGCCTGCGGGTCTTGAAGGGCATGGGTTAGAGGGACATCGAGTGCTTGTTGTCGGATGAGTTGACTGATATTTTGACGCAGTTTTTGCAAGGCTTGATTGATTACCAATCGCAATTCTGCATGGGTGCGTTTGGTAAGTTCTGTGGCTTGAAGCTGCGCTTGTGCAAGCAAGCGTTGTTTTTCCTCTTCTGCCTGTTGAACAATGGCAGTCGCTTGTTCTTGCGCGAGTTGTAAAATTTGGGCAGCCTCAATTTCGGCTTTTTCAATGCCCTCTCGATATAGTTGTTGAGTGATTTCTTGAATTTTATTGTCCATATCCATCCGGTTAGTTGCATTTTTTGTGGTTACAAGGGTAAAAATAGGGTGCATTTTTGGTAATGCCAATTATCGGAATAAGAAATTGGGCATTTTCGGAAAATGTCTTCAAAAGGTTATTCTATTTTTTCGTTTCAATGAAACATACTGCTATTAGGTTAACACTCTTCTAATGTCCTTGTTTACGCTGTTTCATAATGGTAATGCAATCAAATGCTTATCTTTACCCACTATCGCATTTTTGACTTATCTTTCACAAATTTTTTCAACTACCTTTTGTTTAAGCCCAGTATTCGGAAATAATTACCATGTCTGCTATACCCCAACAGTATCTTAACCAAATTTTACAAGGCGACTGCATTCATTGGCTCAATCAACTGCCTGAAAACTCCATAGACCTCATCTTTGCCGACCCGCCCTATAACCTTCAACTTCAAAACGACCTGTACCGCCCCAATCAAACCAAAGTTGACGGCGTTTTTGATGAATGGGATAAATTTGAATCGCTCCAAACCTACGATGCCTTTACCCAAAATTGGTTGAGTGCCTGCCATCGGGTGCTGAAACCTAACGGCACAATTTGGGTCATCGGCAGCTATCACAACATCTTTAGGGTTGGTGCTATTTTGCAAAACCTAGGTTATTGGTTGCTCAACGATGTGGTTTGGATTAAAACCAACCCCATGCCCAACTTCAAAGGCACGCGGTTTAACAATGCCCACGAAACCTTGATTTGGGCATCTAAAAGCCAACAGTCAAAATACACCTTTCACTACAAAGCCCTCAAAACGTTTAACGACGATTTGCAAATGCGTTCCGATTGGTATATCCCTATCTGTTCGGGAGCAGAGCGAATTAAGGTGAACGGCCAAAAAGCACATGCCACCCAAAAACCCGAAGCACTATTATACAGAATTATATTAGCCACTTCAACGATAGACAGTGTTGTCTTAGACCCTTTTAGCGGCAGTGGGACAAGTGCTGCGGTAGCCAAAAAACTCCGCCGAAAATTTATCGGCATCGAACAAGACGAATTTTATGTCCAAGTTGCCCAAGAACGCCTAAAGTCGGTGGAACCACTTCCCATAGAAGCCTTTGCCTACGAAACCGTTCACAAACAAACCAAAGTGCCTTTTGGCAACCTAATTGAAGCAGGGATGATATTCCCTGGCGAGCAGCTTTACCCTGCCAACCAAAAACACGAAGCCCTTTTACTGGCAGACGGCACTTTGCAATGGGGTGAAGTCCAAGGGTCTATTCACAAGGTTAGTGCAGCGATATTGGGTAAAAGTGCCAACAACGGCTGGACTTACTGGCACGTAGTCCGAAATGGGGAACTCGTTTGCATTAACCAACTTCGACAGGACTATATTAAGTCGAACTTTACCATTCAAACAGACTCACCTACCCTGTTTGACGAATAAAAACCATACCTTTGCCCAACAAGGATGATGAGTTTGAAATTGCAAATAGCACGTATCGCAATAATCCAATTAAAAGGACATTCTCATATTCACTTCCTACTTTAGCAAACAGCACTCAATAGAATCCCAAAAGCCCCCATTGATTATGAGCAACACTCCCCTACCGAACAACCCTGCCCCTGCAAATACCATTTACAGTAAACTGCTGTTCTTTTCGATAGCGGTCAGTATAACACTAGGCATCTTACAGTTTTTGAACAAGCTGGGCGATTACCCCGGGTTTGCTTGGTTATGCTACGGGTTCTTTACCCTGCTTTCGTTCTTTATCATCTATCTCATTGCCATGACTAACCAAAGCAGCACCCCCGGACGTGCGGTCAATTTGGTGTTGGGGGCAATGGGGTTAAAATTTTTATTCAGTATTCTGATGGTGCTTGGTTATATTCTTGCCGCTCAACCGCAAACTGTTCATTTCATCATCCCATTCTTCGTGCTATACACCCTCTACACCGTTGTAGAAACCCGCTTTTTAATGCAAGTAGTCGGTACTAAAACAAAGAAACCGTAAACCGATACAGTGAGGTTGCTCAAACATTTCTTTGTAAGTCATTGTTTCTAAGTAGTTATCCTCAATGTCCTACAACTATCCTTGACCATGTCAGAAATCATCGTAAACCGTGTTACGCAAAGCGGCATCGTTACCCTCAATTTAGAAGACTATTACCCCCAACAACCCATCGTTGTTTTCGACATCAAAGAATTCTTGTTCCGTGGGTTAATCCTTCGCGAAAAGGACTTTCGTGAAGCCATGAAAGAGCATGATTGGGAAGCCTACAACGGCAAACAAGTGGCCATTACCTGTACCGCTGATGCCATCGTGCCGAAGTGGGCCTATATGGTCATAGCCAACTACTTACAACCCGTAGCTGCGGGCTTTGCTTTCGGCACAGAAGAAACCCTCCAAACACTGTTGTTCGCCCAATCGTTGGCGCAAATCAATCCCGAAGATTATAGAAACAAACGGGTAGTCGTGAAGGGATGTGGTGAAAAAGACATGCCCCCTTCGGCTTATGTAGAAATTACCCGCTTGCTCAAACCGGTAGTCAAAACACTCATGTACGGCGAACCTTGCTCTACCGTCCCCATTTACAAACAAAAAGACCCTGAAAATTGAGGCATAAGGCAATAAGAAAAAAAATTTTGCGCCTTTGCGAGAAAAAAAGTATTGCAACAATCAAATCTAAAATTGCAAATCTAGTCTTCTGTCTTAAATCTAACGTCTTGTGTCTTAAATCGTAAATCTAAAATCGTAAGTTAAAATAATGACCATCTTTACCCCTGAATGGATTGATGCACTACACCAAAGCCTTAACCAAAACGAAGCCTACCGGCAACATGCCGCTACATGGGAAGGATCGTTATTAATGGTATTTATGCGCGATGGCCAGATAGACCCCCAAATCTCGCCCGCTGTATTTTTAGACCTCTATCATGGACAATGCAGAATGGCAAAAGCAGCCGAACCTGACGATTTCGCCAATGCCGACTATATTCTCGCCGCGGGAGGGAATGACTGGAAACAAGTATTGGATAGAGAAATAGCCCCTTTAATGGCCATTATGCGGGGTAAGTTAAAACTCAAAAAAGGCAGTATGGTGACCCTCGCCCGATATGCCGATGCCGCAAAAGAAATCGTCAATTCAGCAGCCGACCTCAATGCCCATATACCCGATTTTTGGTTAGAGTAATCGGTATAATTGGAAGGACTAGACTTGAAATTCAAAAGTCAAGAAGCGTTAACCCACAAAGCATATACGACAAGCATCCAAGAGTAAGGGGCATAAAATCCTGCCGCCTACTAATATTTAATATAGTGGTCCATCACTTTACCGCTTGTTTTCATGAAGTCCATGAAATTGTACTCCAAGGTAATAGTTGAACCGCTTGTATCCGTTACCGGAGTGATTCCTTTAATTTTAGACTTTTTGATTTTTGAGGGAAAGTGGTAAATCACTCTGTATTTAGGCTCGCCGGTCATGGCAAAAACTTCTTTGTACTCTTCCATACTATGTTCATCGGCTGTTTCTGTGGCAGTATAGTCGGTTTGACGGTAAAGCTTACCCCTTTTGGCAATATACTTGGTCGCCATTTTACCCATTCCGGTATCGGTGTCGTTATCCAATGCCAGCACTTTGTTTAAAACATCAACACTTGAAAAGTCGTAAGAGATAGCGTATTTATACTCATCCATTCGCTCGGATTTCACATTTGAAATGCCCGATACTTTCGAATACTTGCCAATATCCCCACCCATCATTTGCTCAAGATCCATACTTTCTTTGAGCGAGTCGGGCATAAACATGCTTAACATACCCATCATAGTACTCAAATCTACGGTGATGCGGGAAGATCCTGAACCGTTTTTATTAAAGGTGATTTCCTCGGTAATGTCAAAACATCCGCTAAACAGCAACATGAACCCCAATAGAAAGGCAACAATCAGGTTTTTCATAAACAAAACATTTCTGCCAATATTGGCTTTTGGTTAAAAATTAAAGGGGCAAGTTACGTTTTTTATGCAACCTCATAACAGAATTGTGTAAAATCTTTAACCAACTACAAAGTTTCGAAACTGCGCTCGAACATGCGATTTGCTACTTGTATTCAATTACTATCTCTATAAAATGTATAAATTGTTAGAATTTTATTCGCTTTTTCTGATTTTTCTAAATATTTCGTACTTTTAAACTTTATTTGTCCAAATTCAAGAGAACAATTTTTACCAACTCTCCTTCATAAAAAAAAACCTATCAACCCTAACATTTAAGACAATTCAAAGAGAACATGAAGATAGAGGAGATTATAGATGGGTTTAGAAATGGAAAAAGCGACACAATAGTTTTTGTGTTTAGTAAGTTATTGCCCAATGTCAATAGTTTGCTGGCTAAAAACAAATCGCAAGAATGGGCGGAAGATATAACATGGATGGGCATCTCTATTTTTTGGGAACAATGCCAAAATCCCAATTTCGTCATTCAAGGCTCTCCACTTGCCTATATCTACCGAATTTGTCGAAATAAATGGATGGACCATCTAAAATCCCAAACAAAATCAATTGAACAATTAGCAGGCGAACTACCCGAACTTCCTTTTAACAACTATAACCCTTTTGAAGATTATCCCGAATTATGGGAAATCGTAGAGGACGAATTGCAGCAAATGCGTAAAACCTGTCAGGACATTATTCGACTACGCCGCGAAACGGATAAGTATGACGAAATCATACAACAACTGAACATCAGTTACGAAAACGCCCGTTACCGGTACTCCGTATGCCTAGCAGAATTGACCAAACGCATTCAAGAAAACCAGAAAAAAACGCTTACCCATGCTTTCTAGCGAAGAACAAAATCTAATAGAATCCTACCACAATCATACATTGAGCGATAGCAACCGGTTGTTGTTTATCGAAAAAATACTGCATAACGGTGGCAATAACCTTTTTGCAAAGACCCTAAAGCTACAAAGCACCGTTGAGCAAATATTGCAAAAACACCCGGTGATGCAAGCACGCTTGATTGTTCAAAAATTAGGAATGGATTTGATTATTGAAGAATCAATCCAAATTCATCCGGTTGAACTTGCCCAAGAAGAAAACACGTACACCTTGGATGAACTTCGTCAAATGTTTGCACCAATTGTAGGGATAGAAGAAATTGTCCAGACCCGATCATCCATAACAGAGGATAGTGAACAAACGCTGCAATCCATAGTCGTTCTGCCCGAAACCGGTATTGACTGTAATGATTCCTTGTCTTTCCATTTGAGTGAAGCTGTAAATTCGGCAATGTCATTGGTGGTCTATAATAATCAACAAATCAGTGTGTTGAAAAAAGAAATCCCCCCAAACGAATTGTTGTATGAACTTGATTTCAAGTTAGACCCCGGACGCTATTATTGGAAACTCGCTCCAACAGACCGAAATCTACGCCGTCAATTGGGTGTCGCAGTAGGTGTGTTTTTGGTCAATGCGAGTTTGATGCCCTATGAGTAACCGGATTTTGTTAGGCCACTTCATAGCAGAACCTTGTAAAATCATCCACCATCTCCATCGTTTCAACACTACGCTCGAACATGCCGGCATGTCCCACATTGGGTAAAACATGGATTTCGCTCATTTTGGGCAAATAACATTCGACTAATGTTTTCTCCAAGGGCACGAAAGAGTCCTTATCACCTGCTATAAACCCAATCGGACAATTCAACTGACTCAACAAGGCTGTTTTATCGGTACGGTGCATCATAGCAGATATAGCATTTGTAAGTCCTTTTGAGGGTAGGCTTTCAACACGCTGTTTTAACTTTTCTACCGTTTTGGGCGAGCGTAAGGCATATTCCTCAGTAAACAAGTTCCGGAAAAAACCGGTTAAAAAAGGACGAGTGCCGTATTGCTCAATTGAATCAATTGCCGCTTGCCGGTCTAGTCGTTTCTTCTCACAATCGGCCATTGCTGTAGAATGAAACAACATCAAGCCACTTGTCGCATCAGGGTGTTTTTCGGCTAAAGCCAATGCTACATAGCCCCCCATAGAATGTCCTACCGCTACAAATCTGCTTGCTCCGATTTTTTGCAACACTTTGCATACCGCGTCAGCCATGTCTTCGATTGTCGTGCTTTCTAATGCTGCCGATTCTCCAAAGCCTGGTAAATCGGGTACAATGACACTATACTTGCGGCTCAGTTCGGGTACAAAGTCATCCCAAATACCGGAGTCTTCGCAAAATCCATGTAGTAGTACTAAGCACGGCCCGGTTCCTGTACACTTAAAATTGGCAATTGAATGTTGATTCATAATGTTTGATTGTAGGATGAAAAATACTGCGTATAAATGGAATAAAATACCTGCCTTAGTAATACATTTCTGAAATGTTCGATGAACACTAAGTGCTTAGAAATCGCTCTGCCTTCTATTATTGTCATTTTAAAAAAATAATCATCAAAATTTTCATTTTTTTTTAAAATTTCTCAAAATTTAACACTTGGAGGGTCAAAAACGTAAGTGGTGATCTTGACGATGCTTATTTTGGATATAAATTACAAGCTGTTAGAACTACCCCAAAACCAAGCAAGGTTGTCGTCTTCATAAAACTGTAAATGCCCGATATAGGTAAGTATATCGGGCATTTACTATAAAAAGAAGAAGTGAAGTCCTAAAGGGTGGAGAATTTAAGAGGCTATGCGCAGGGTTTTAATTTTTTCTTGCGACAACCGTTCCTCGACATACTTTGCAGTTATTTCAAAAGATTTGACATTAGGTTCTGAAGGAAGCTCAAACATTGCATCGGTCATAATGGCTTCGCAAATTGAACGCAACCCACGAGCACCCAGTTTGAACTCTACCGCTTTGTTGACAATCAGGTCAATTGCTTCATCGGCAAAGGTTAAGGTGATGCCTTCCATTTCAAACAGTTTTTGGTATTGTTTGACGAGTGCATTTTTGGGTTTTATCAAGATTTCGTGCAAGGCATTTCTGTCTAAAGGCTCTAGGTAAGTAACGATGGGTAAGCGTCCAATCAATTCGGGAATTAACCCAAAGGTTCTGATGTCTTGAGGGCTAACATATCGGAGCAGGCTTTCGTCTGATTCGTTGCTGCCAATGAGTTGATCGCTTTTAAAACCTACTACGCTTTTTTGCACCCGTCTTGCTATGATTTTATCCAACCCTCCAAAAGCACCGCCACAAATAAACAGTATCTTTTCGGTGTTAATTTTTATCATTTTTTGTTCGGGGTGTTTTCTTCCTCCTTGTGGGGGTACATATACTTCCGACCCTTCGAGGAGTTTTAAAAGCGATTGTTGTACACCTTCACCCGATACATCTCTGGTAATTGAGGGGTTATCTCCTTTTCGGGCTATCTTGTCTATTTCATCAATATACACAATTCCCTTTTCGGCGGCCTCAGTGTCGTAGTCGCATACTTGAAGCAATCGGCTTAAAATGCTTTCTACGTCTTCACCAACGTATCCGGCCTCGGTAAATACGGTGGCATCTACGATGGCAAAGGGTACATTCAAAAATCGGGCAATGGTGCGGGCTAAAAGAGTTTTACCGGTTCCGGTATGTCCCACCATGATGATATTGGATTTCTCGATTTCTACATCGGTAGTGGTCGGTTGGTTCAGCCGTTTGTAATGATTGTAAACGGCTACCGATAATATTTTTTTTGCCTCATCCTGACCAATTACATACTGGTCGAGAAATGCTTTTATCGCCATCGGTTTGAGCAGTTTGGGCAACTCAAACTTAAATTTTTTCTTGGTATGCTTTAACTCAGTTTCTATGATTTCCTGTGCTTGCTCTACACAAGATTCGCAGATATTAGCATCAGGTCCGGTAATCAACATGATAACCTCAGACCTTGCACGTCCGCAGAAGGAGCAGTGTTGTTCTTGTTTTTGTCGGGGTGGCATATTCTATGTATATAAGTAGTGAATGGAAAGTTAAACCTTAGAAGGTATGAATTGTAACAAACTAAGAATGGTTAATGTTGCCCATCCATTGTGTATTCAGCACAAAACAAGGCAACATTAACCATTTATCAGTAGTGGTATTAGAGACGACTATTCTTTACCACTTCTTTTTGAACGAACGAGTACCTCGTCAACAATACCATAGGCTTTGGCTTCTTCGGATGTCATCCAATAGTCACGATCAGAGTCTTTGGTGATTTGCTCATAGGTTTGTCCGGTGTGGTAGCTCAAAATATTGTACAGGTCTTCCTGCATTTTTTTAACCAACTTGTAAGAGATTTCCATATCACTTACTTGTCCTTGCATTCCACCCATGGGTTGATGAATCATTATTCTCGCATGTTTGAGCGCGGTTCTTTTACCTTTAGTGCCTGCTGCCATCAAAACAGCTCCCATAGAAGCGGCCAATCCGGTACAAATTGTGGCTACATCGGGTAAAATGTAATGCATGGTATCGTAAATACCTAAACCTGCAGATACTGAACCTCCCGGACTGTTCATGTACATATAAATATCGCGTTGCGGATCGGTAGATTCTAAAAACAAGAGTTGCGCTTGTACAATATTGGCGGTATAGTCGGTTACTTGTACGCCAAAGAAGATAATTCTATCCATCATTAAACGCGAAAACACGTCCATGAGGGCAACATTCATGTTTCTTTCTTCTATGATGTTGGGAGTGAAATTCATGGGCAGCCCGGCGACCGAGTGTTCCATGTACTTTTCTACGTGCATGCCACTTAAACCAACATGTTTGGTGGCATATTTTTTAAATTCGTTGCCAAAGTCCATAGCTTAATTCAATTTAATTGTTAATGACAAACATTTTTGTGTGTAGTTTGATGTAAACAGCAAACCCCGCTCAAAGGTTGTATCACCCTGATTAGGTGTTTACAACTAAAAGCAAAAACATCGAATCTTTAACTTTTTTTGTGAGAATTTGTATCGAAGGAACAGTTACCGTCAACTGTGAATTGGAAAACAAATTTGAGTATTGGGTAGCTAATTCGCTGGAGCAGTTTGTAAAAAATATGTGGCAACCAAATGATGACTATATATCTGCCTGCTTTAAACAAGGCTATATGCTTTTACTAATATCTACTGTCCAACCAGTTCTTCTTTAACCTCTCCCTCATCATTGGGTTCTGTTTCAAGGTATTCTTCATTCGATTGATAAGTCTCTAATAAATTAAAGTAATCCTCTATCGAAATGATTTCATCTTTAATAGGCAACAGTTCTTTAATCAGATATTGGCTAACTTTATGCTTTTTAATAGCGATTTCTATATCTTCACGATATTTGGCATCCTCCATCTGTTTTTTTACAAGCGGCAGTAAAGTTTTATAGGGCATATCTACACCATAGTTATGCTTAAAAGAATAACTCATTTGATAATAAATCGATTGGAATACCTCTTCTTCTGATACTGTTATACCTGCTAAATTTTCGATTATTTCATTCCAAATCATAACTTTTACCGCTTTGAGCATACTCTCATTATTTTGCTCATTATCAACGAAAGTGTCATCTTCTTTATAGTACAACTTCTTGATGTACTCCAATGGGAGTTGCATGTTGGATGACTCCATTGCTTTTTTAATCGAAAATTGCAATATTTTTTCGCTTTGTTGTGAAAGAGTCCTTTGGATTTCTTGTTTTATGTTTTCCCTAAAAGTTGATTCGTCTGTGATATTGTAATCAGGATAGATTAAAGCGAAAAATTCTTCGTCTAATGGCATAAGTTGAAGACGAGTAATTTTATTGATGGTAATTCTATATTGAAGTGGGAGCGTTTCGATATTTTCGGTAACCGATAAAAGTTGTTTGGCAATCGTCTCTTTAGTATTGTTAAATGCATCAAACAAATTGATTACTGCACTTTCATTTAATTGCAGATTGAACACTTTATCTTGTTCTTCTCCATCTTTCATCATTTCAAAATTGAAAGCGGTTGAGTTTTTGATACCGTTTTCAATTATAATACCATTTTCATCCACTTCTTCAATCGTAACCGTTAATACATCCGATTTATCAAGTGGAGTGTTTTCTTCAAGAAGAATGGTTTTTGAGTTACTTTTCTGAAGCCTTTCAATTTCCGATGTGATGTATTCGTCCGTAAGGTTGGGTACATAATTGATGAACTCAATTCCCGAGTTCGTTAATAAACTAAAATCAGCCTCGGGATAGATACCGGTTTCAAAAACTAAGGTGTATGATTTCTCTATATTGGTCGGTTCAATATTCAAATCTTCGGCATTAACCAATATCGGTTTCATAAAAAGCTTGATGTCAAGCTCGGTTAGGTAGTTTTGGTAGGCTTTGTCGGTTAAATCCAATATTTCGTTGAATAGGATGGACTTGCCTTGCATTCTTTGTATCATGCTTAAAGGGGTCATGCCTTTTCGGAAACCGGGTATGTTGGCTTTCTTGGCCAATTCTTTGCAGGCTTTAATATAGGCATCCTTATAGTCTTCGGGATTTATCGTTACAGATACTAATAGTGTCTGTTTACCTGTGTTTTCGCTATTAACGTTCATAAAAACTATTGCTTAGAGAGGGTAAGACAATAAAGTGAGCATTGTTTTTGGGGAGGAAGAAGGGGGTCCTGTTCAATAAAAACATGCTTCACAGAAAGGGAAGAATTTGTGCGGGTGGAGGGACTCGAACCCCCATGCCTCACGGCGCCAGATCCTAAGTCTGGTACGTCTACCAATTTCGCCACACCCGCGCATAAAATTGAGCCGCAAAGGTAACAGGTATTTTGTAATAGTAAATAACTTTTTTAAAAAGTTTTTGCCTTCGTACTGACAAATGTTTCTATGCCTTCTATTTAGTTGAAGCAGTTATCACCAATCTCCACTAAAGTACTGCCATTTAATTTACAGTTTACAAATTGGTCGTTGGGCAAATCTTGCAATTATTTTATTGTCGAATTCTGTCAATTGCACATGCTATTTCAACTTAATAGTACAAATCGGTAAAAATTGAAGGGCTATGACTTAATTTTGAGCAATCATAACCAATTCAACTTTTTTCGTAGCGTTACAACTGTTTAACAAACATGAACGATCAAAACATTGAAGAATCACCTCACCCAAAGTCGGGAAATATTTGGGGTTGGAAATTTTCTCTTTTCTCCTTAGTGCTTATTGCAATTTTTTTTGTTATTGCTTTTGTCATAGGCGAAGGGCCCGGAAGGCATCAATATGGCAAGGAATCGGATAGTCCGGGATTGGATTCAATGTCCTCAATAAAAAATGCTGATACCATTCCATCTACAATTAAAGACAGTACCCAACTTTGGAAGGATAGTTTAAATAAAAAGGGGCAATAGTTAGGAAAATAGGGTGGGTTTATGGCTAACCCGTTGGAACAGAGTTTTACCCATATTTTACCAAACCCATCCATTCCATCCCGTACAATTGGCTCTGTTGTCAGATGGTTATCGTTAAAGATTAGAGCAACGTTTATTACCTATCATCACTTTAATATCGAAGAGTCTTTTATGCAAACATTGTTTAGTAAGTATCATGGAACCGGAAATGATTTTATTATGGTGGATAACCGCGCAAACAACTTATTGCGACATCATCCGGAATTATATGCGCTTTTGTGCAACCGAAGGTTTGGCATCGGTGCCGATGGGGTTATTTTGTTGCAAAACAGCCCCGGGTATGACTTTGAAATGGTTTACTATAATTCCGATGGTTATGAGGGGTCAATGTGTGGTAATGGGGGGCGATGTGCGGTTGCCTTTGCCAAACAAGTGGGAATCATAGAGGGTAATCATACTCGATTTTTGGCTATTGATGGGGTTCACGAAGCCCATATTGAAGATACCGGTATCGTTTCTTTGTTGATGCAACCGGTTATGGAGATTAAGGAAAAGGATGGTAATTATATTTTAAATACCGGCTCGCCACATTTTGTCCGTTTGATAACCGCTTTTGAGGAAGTGGATGTTTTTGGCGAAGGTGCGGCAATCAGGTTTAGCCCTCCTTTTAGGGAAGAGGGTATCAATGTCAATTTTGTTCAGCTCCTCAATGGGTTTGCAAAGGTGGCTACTTATGAGCGCGGTGTTGAAGACGAAACCTATTCCTGTGGCACAGGCGTGGTGGCATCGGGTATTGCGCTTGCCGTTAGGCACAAACAATTGGGCAATGTCAATACGGAGGTGCATACGAAAGGGGGCGTCCTATGGGTGAAATTTCACAACCACGACCACCGGCACTTTACCGATATTTGGCTTCAAGGGCCTGCCACTTTCGTTTTTTCGGGGCAAATTGCTTTGGACATTCCATAAACATTTGCGGTTATTGCGTTTTAGCAAGTGCCTATTCAAGAAGGGTAACGCGCTTTGAAAAGTTATCCCTAATTTTGACCACCTTTTAACCCGTTTATGTTTAAAATGGAAGGGGTTCACCGAGTGTGCGCTTTCTTATTGTTTAGATTTAATGCCTTTTTTGTTCTTTTTTAATACCCTAAACCATGATAAAATACTATACCAAAGATAAATATGGCGCACTCAAAGAATTGGACAAACCCATCAAAGGGGCTTGGATAAATGTTTACCCCCCTTATACCCACGAAGAATTGAAACTGTTGAGTGAGGAGTTGGACATCTCAACCGACTTTTTTATAGACTCACTCGATATTGACGAACGCTCGCGTTATGAACAAGAAGATGGGGTGCGTTTTATTGTGGTCAATATTCCGATACGGAACGAAACCGATAACGAAACCGAAAATGATTACGAAGCACTATACATCACCGTGCCGGTGGGTATCGTAAAAGTGGATGATTATATCGTTACGATTTCGGCTTTTAAAAACTTGGTGGTTGACCATTTTTTGAACTCCGATGTAAAGAGCTTTGATACCAAAGATCATAGCCTCTTTGTATTGCTGTTTTTTGAAAGAACGGTTCACTATTTTTTACATTTTCTGAAAAACATGAACCACCAACGCAATTTATACGAAAAAGAACTCTTTTCGGCCATCCGTAACCAAGAGCTTTCAAAGCTCATGCGCATTCAAAAAAGCCTTGTTTATTTTGTTACCACATTGCGCGACAATGAACTGATGATGTTGCGAATGCAACGCACGGACTTCCTCAATGTGAAAGAGCGCGAAGAGGAGAAAGATTTTTTCGACGATATTATGATTGATATGAATCAGGCGCAGGAAATGTCGCAGATTTATACAAACATTTTGAACGCAACGATGGAGGCATTTGCTTCTATCATTTCCAACAATATGAATACCATCATGCAGCGGCTCACTTCTATCACCATTGTTCTGATGGTGCCCACCTTGGTTGCCAGTTTTTTTGGCATGAATGTGCCGCTCATAGGACAAGACCAACCTTACGCTTTTGCAGGAATTATCTTTTTAGCCACTGCTTTGACCATTAGCATTGTTTGGTTTTTTAGACGCAACCGGTTATTTTAACGTGTCTTTTTGAGCATGGATATAATCGGAAGCTTTCGTCAGGGCATTGGCAAGTGAAATCGTATCTTCCTTTAGCTTCACATTGCATTGGTTGATTTTTTCCAAGATGCGCTTGTTGTTTTGGTCAAACATGAGTGCTCCGTATAGTTGGTAACGGGCATTTGCAAAATCCTTTACCCCCAATAAACTATCGGCTTTAACAAGGCGGATTCTTTTTTCTTCATCCAACATTTTACCAACAACGGCTACCCTGTTGCGCACTTCCTGATTATCCGTATCTATGCTGTAAGCATTGTCGTAGTTCACCTTGGCCTCGAATAACTCCCCTGCTTCTAACAACGAATCGGCATGGGTAAGGACCATTCCTTGTCGTATTTTTTGCAATAAAAACTGTGCCGTGCTATGTAGTTCCGTATCGGTTGTTTCAATGGCCAATGCGGTTTCGAGGTCTTGAATGGCTTTTTCGTAGTTGCCTTCTACGGCGAGTGCCTGAGCTTCGGTTAAAAGCTGATTCACTGTGCGCTCGGGCTGATTTTGATAATGGCGGTAAATCAAAAAGCTGATTGCTGCCAAGATGAGCAGAACCGTTGCCACAACGCCAATTTGCAATACAAGATTTCGCTTCACCCCAATGCCCCGTTCGTGTTTTTCGGCACTCAACAAATCGGCATAAGCCGACAGGTTGCGGTTGCCTTGTTGCAGGTTGCTTTGAGAGCCTGACAAAACCGAGTCTTCTATTTGGATAACAAAAAGCCCATCGCTTTTTGAATCAACAGAATCTGTATGCGTAGTAATTTTATCGCCAATGGCTTGGAAAATGGTTTGGGCGTTGGCTGTCGGGCTACATATTTGCATCAACTGAATTTCACCAACGGCTTCTATAACCGATGGAGTGCAAAGAAGAAGGATATCGTTTGGCTGAACATTGGTGATGGTGGAGAGGCTTGCCCATGCCGGTTCTATTCCGTTAATGGCGCGCGGGATGACGACCACTTTGTTGTCTTGCATCAGGTTTGCCAAATGGTCTTCGGTTTGGTACAACACTTTCCCGTTGCGGATGTGGTAGGCGCGGCAGTTTCCTACCCATGCTAAAGCGATGCTGCCATCGGTGTTGAAATAAGCCAATGACATGACCCCAAGAACATCCTTCAGACGTGGGTATTGTGCTAAATACTTTTGTATTTCGCGCTCTGCCTGACGCAGGGTGTCGTTGACAAATACTTGCCCCAAGCGTTGGGTGTTTAGTCCGGTTGCCCGCAATATTTTTTGTTGAAAGGTTTGGCAGATGATTTGGGCAAAGTGGTTGGCATGTTCTGTATCGCCCATGCCGGCACTGACAATAAACAACCTATCGTTTAGGCTAACTTCGTTTGGGGCGGGATATATATGGTTGATGGCACCGGACCTGCCTTGTACGCTGTCGGATGCCAATGCAATTTTAATCGTAGTGTTCATAAGGGGGGTTTGGTAGAAAAATCACACAAAAGTAAAGAAATTATCGGGCTATGTGATTTATTCCTTAAAACCTTCCTTGTTTTAACTTTACTGAATGGTTTGGGTAGGTGCTGAAGATGGGAGGTTTTCAGGTGTTTTAAGTTGAGCAGGGGGATATTATTCATTTTTTTTGGTGTGGATAATTTAGAAGAAAAAAAATGTATAAAGGTGATACTAAAGCAATGTGATTGTTTTTTATTTTTGCGTATTGATTTATTCACCTTTAAATAAAATACTACCATGCCTTACGACGACATCAATGCGATTTTTTCGCCTGCCGAAATAATCGCAGCTACTGCTCACTTTGAAGGGCTAAACACAATATTGGCAGATAAAGGGGTCAACCTCACTCCAGACGAGCGGGGCAACTTTTACAAAATGCACAACAGGCGTTTAGCATTAGCGGTGCGTACTTTAGACCACGCTACCAATCGCCCCGACCTTATTCCTCCTTATGCCGATTTAGCGGCTGCCAAAAAAGATTTTGAATTTTACAAACAATTAATTACCTTTATCAACCTTGCATCGGGTTTATTGGAAATTATGACCGACACACAAATGGCCGTTGGCTCGGAAGTGATGCAGTTTTGCCGCTTGTTTTACAATAGTGTAAAAATGGCCGCTGAACAAAACGTACCCGGAACCACCAGCATTTACGAAGATTTGAACGAATTTTTTGACCTTCCTCCTCGTCCGCAAGACGATAACGAAGCACCGGCACCCCCGGCTGAATAATTCTCTTTAAAATTGGTAATCACAAAACACCCCGCCAAAGTAGTTGCTTTGGCGGGGTGTTTTGTTTTTGGGGTGATGGATAGGTGGTAATTGAATGTCAGTTCTTAAATATTTTCGCTTCAAAGTCTATAATTGCTTGTTCTTTAAGTTCGGTTACTTTCACTTGTTTCAATTTTCTTTCGGCAATCAGTTTGTCAAGCTCTTTTGAAATTTCTTTTTGTTCGTCAATGTTTGGCAATGGAACATTCAAGTTTGCAAGAAATTCAATTGGAACTCTTTGTTGTCCTGCTGAACCCGTAAAATGAAAGGTTGCATTTGTCAAAACATACTTTGTCCTTAGTAAGTGATATAAAAATCTCAAATCAATTTCGCTTTCTGCCTTTTCTCTGATAACATGAAATTCAGTAGATCCATAGCCAAAACCTTTTTCCAAGTTCTCAACTATGCAACTTTTTCCGTTCTGCATACAAGGCGTAATCTTGCTCCAAAGCAAATCTCCTTCTTGAAATTTAGTGTACCCTTCTGAACTTTTTACTTCTCCGTCTCTGTATTCAATTACTGCTCCATACAAATCGCTGACACATTCCATTGGCAAAAACGAAATCTTATCATCTTTTTCCAAGTCGCTGAAACTTGTTGTTGGATTTAGTAAAACAAGGCTTGAAAGAAGTTTTTGTGGATATTTATTCGTGTCAAGTAGTCTTTCGCATTGCTCGTGATTAAGTAAATACTGATACCCCCAACGAGAAGTATTTGAAAGATTGATAAACTGTAATGAGTTAGTAGCTTGCCGTACCGGGATTTTATTAACACCTAAAAAGCCAAAAAGTAAGTTTTCGTATGTTTGATTAAATATCTCCAATTCAAAAGCCAATTTCTTTGACTCCCGCATTTTTGCGTTATATTCTGCTAATATTTCTTCTTGCTCTAAAAGGCTGGGTATGGGAATTTCTAATGTTTTTAGAATGTCTATTGTTAGGTTTTGTCTAACTGAACCTGTTGTATAATCTCGAATAACCTGATTAAACCTGTCTGTTTTGAATAACTTGTAAAGAAAGTCAGGATTAAGGCTTTTTTTACAAGAGAAAACGACATAAGCGGGGCTAATTAATTCGTGTTTGTGGTGTTTCGTTTTTAGTCCAATTGAGCCAACGTTAATACGATAAGGATTGTAGGCTAAAAAGCCTTCATTCATTATTTTGTAAGGCTGTTGAATCTCTTTACCTAATTGCGAATAAGCATCAAAAATTCCATCAATGTTATTTACTCCTAAAATTTTGTGTTCTTTCTCGGGTTCTAATGCGGGTCTTATTTTTGTGTTTTCTTCCTTTATATAATCGCCCATTGATCCTATTGGAAAATTAGAAGTAATACGCACTGCCATTAATCGTTTTACATCCCACAACGAGAAGTCTTTAAAACTTATTAGTTTCAAGAAATTGAAGTTTTCAAATGCTCTGATTATTGTATCCATTATTTATAAAATATTTCAGGTTCACCAACAATAGGAATTCGCATCAAAGTGTCGTCTATGATTTCGTAAGTGCTTTGTC
>CALCIK010000063.1 GCA_937907475.1 uncultured Bacteroidota bacterium
TTATATTGACCATTATTCACTTGGCTTAAAATACAAACCTGATACGTATGCCCCTGCGGGGTCGAACCGGTTACTAATCAATTAATTCTATAAATGTTTTATCCCTCCGGGATAATTGGGCTGTTTCATTGTTTAAAAAGGCTTTAAAACTTGAAATAGCAACCCGATTTAAAATCTACCCCTCTTTCTTTGGGTCATCGGGCTTTTTACTTTCCACGAAATGATAGGTAACATCCCAGTTCAGGATATTATCGGTCGTACTTCTATTTGGAATGACCGGTTTTGGTACCCAGAATGGATCTTCAATATTGGTTTCAACAGGTTCTTTCTTGCTTTGTTCTTCTTCTATCTCCCAATCATATCGTTTGCGTGGGTTAACACCCCGATAAAAATATGCACAGCCAATTCCCATCACTGCACCAGCTATATGCCCTTCCCAAGAAACCCCTCTTTCTAAAGGAAGTAAACCCCAAACCATACTGCCATAAAACATCACCACAATAGCAGCAAGGGCAATTGAACGGGTATCTTTGCGAAACAAACCGCTGAAAAAAACAAAAAAAGCCAACCCATAAATCAACATACTTGCCCCGATATGGTAAGATGCCCTTCCTCCCAACCAAACCATCATCCCGCTTCCCAACCAAATAATGGCAATCAGTTTGGCAGCAATCTGCTTGTAAGAGTACAACACCATAAATCCCAACACAATCAACGGCATCGTGTTAGAGAAAATGTGTGAAAAGTCACCCAAAATATCGTTCCCTCTTGCTCCTCCATGAATAAAGGGGGCGGTAAAAATGCCAAGAATACCATGTAAAGTGCGAGGGTAAATTCCCAAAGAACTTAAACTGATTTGGCTGATAACCTCAAAGATTTTAATCGCCCAAAGCACCAAAACAGCATAAATAGGCAGTTTCAGGCTGTTAATGACCTGCTGCTTTTCGGTTTGAAGTGTATTTGTAGTGGTTGTCATCATGGTGAGATACAAAACAGTTGATTTGGGGAAATGGTTTTTTGAAGATTTTTAACGCAGCCTTTTTTTTACCGCAGAGTTTCGCAAAGGTTCACCGCAGAGTTTCGCAAAGCCTAAGGAGAATAAAATATAAAAAACTCTGTGAAACTCTGTGCTACCTCTGTGTAACTCAGTGTAGCTCTTAGATGGGATTGGCTTATTTTTTCTTGTTTTTATTGGTGATTATTCTTTTACTTTCTTTTTCAAAATCACTTTCAAAATTGTGGTCTTGTATCACTCTGAATTTCTGATATTCAGTATCTGCTAATTTCATGGCTACTTCGTGGCTTACTTTTCCGGCATCTTTCAATAGTTCATACTCGTTAAACTGTAAGAAGGCATCAAGTTTTTGTATCCAATCTGCCATTTTCATTGGTATTTGTCGGGCTGCTTGGTTTTCGGCATAGTCTAAATACATACTCACAATGCGCTCCAAGTCTTTTATTTCTTTTTCAATCAGGTAGTTTTTAGCTACTCCAATATCCGATTTCAGGATTTTACCGATTGGGGCATTTTTCCAAGTTTGCAAACCCATATTAGGCTTATTGGCATCGGCTCTTTCGGCTATCAATTGGGCTGCCGTATTTTTGGTAATAGCCCAATGTAGTTTGTTTTGAACGGTTTTGAAAAATGTTTGTGTAATTTCTGCATCTTTTTTGTAATCAATGCTACACTGTTCGTAAATGTCGGTGATTTTTAGGTAAAACCTTCTTTCACTTGCCCGTATCTCTCTTATACGTTCAAGTAGTTCGTCAAAGTAATCTTTACCAAACCGACTGCCTTGCTTCAAGCGTTCGTCGTCCATCACAAAGCCTTTGATAATAAATTCTTTGAGCGTTTTGGTAGCCCAAATACGGAATTGGGTAGCTTGCATGGAATTGACACGATAACCAACTGCTATAATGGCATCAAGATTATAAAAATCTAATTTTTCTACTACATCACCCCTAAAGCCACGACTTACGACTGTTTCCATTTTGGAAATAGTCGTAGATTCAGATAGCTCCCCTTCTTTATAAATATTGGTTAAATGCTTGCTAATGGCAGGCACTTTTACACCAAATAGCTCTGACATAGCCTTTTGTGTGAGCCAAAAGGTATCGTCATTACACATCACTTGTATTTTTACATTGCCTTGTGGAGTGGTGTAAAAAATAATATCGTTTATCATTACTGTTAATTGACAATTTCTAATCGCCTAAGATGGTTTTAGCGGTGGTATTTAAAAAAACTGTGCATAGCTGTATCATTACTACTGTGTAATATCAGATCTGAATAATTTTAAATAATTATCAAAGGCAAAAATTCTATTCCGTTTATAGCCTGTAAGCTCTATCAATATTCCCAATCGTATAAAATCGTGTATTAATCGAGTAGCCGTAGTAAAACTGACTTCTAATTTGTCGGCAATACTTTGTGTATCCGTTATGGGTTCGCTATACAAATATTGTAAGCAATTTTTAGCTAATAGTTGTTTTTTGCCCAATGTAATAATTTTGGTTTCTAATTCGGCTCTTAATTGAATGATTTGTTTGAATGTATCTATTGATTTTTCGGCTGTCACCCTGATGCCTTCCAAAAAAAACTTCAACCAATGCTCCAAGTCGTTTTTAGTTCTTACGGCAGTAAGATTGTCGTAATACGGTTCCCTATATCTTTCAAAAAAATCAGACAAATACAAAGTAGGTTTGGTCAGTAAACCAAAATTTACCAGATAAAGCGTAATCAAAAGCCTGCCTGTTCTGCCGTTACCATCTAAAAACGGGTGTATGGTTTCAAACTGATAATGCAAAATGCCGGTTTTGATTAAATGCGGCAGATTTGTTTCATCGTTATGAATAAATTTTTCAAGGTCTGACATATACTCTAGCACACCATCTTGGTGAGGTGGAATAAATCGGGCATCTGACAGACTACTTCCTCCTATCCAATTTTGGCTGATACGAAACTCGCCCGGCATTTTGAGTGTGCCTCTTACTCCTTGCAAGAGTATCTTATGTGTTTGCTTGATAAGCCTGCTACTCAAGGGCAGATTTTCTAATTCTGCTATGGCGAAGTTCATTGCCGCTATATAGTTTTGCACTTCCTGCCAATCGTCTTTCTTTGCAGGTTGTATGTATTCTTCTTTTTGCAGGGCTTCATCTATATTGGTTTGGGTGCCTTCTATCCGGCTGCTTGCAGTACTCTCTTTGGTTATGTGCATACGGATAAAAAAATCTACATCAGGAATGAGCTGGCTATAGGCATTGAGTTCGCCCAACTTTCTATCGGCTTCGCTGAGCAATAAGGCTACGGCATCACTATCCAAGTGCCAAACCTTGTTGATAAAACCCGGCTCAAAACTTTGGTATTGATACCGTTGTACTTTATTGCCCGATTGAAATTGCTGAATGCTCATTATGTGTTTTTCTGCAAATTTAGCAATTTATATTTTCGATTTCGGTGTTTTCTAAAAATATAAATGTTTATCTTTTCAGTTCACAATCTTTTTACCCGTTACCACTTTATTAGGGCTTATATCCTTTTCAGGCTGTAAAATCACCTGCCGCTTTTCGGCTTGAAGTGTATTTGTAGTTGTTGTCATCATAATGAGAAACAAAACAGTTGTTGTGGGGAAATGGTTTTTTGGGAGATTTTAACGCAGTCTTTTTTTAACCGCAGTGTTTCGCAAAGTTATTCGCAGAGTTTCGCAAAGTCTTTTTTTTGGCGCAGAGTTTTGTAAAGTTTTTTAACCGCAGAGTTTCGCAAAGTTATTCGCAGAGTTTCGCAAAGTCTTTGTAGAATAGAGTATAAAAAACTCTGTGGAACTCTGTGCTACCTCTGTGTGCCTCCGTGTAGCTCTTAGATGGGATTGGTGGAACGGATATTATTTTTCGAACAGTATCTTAAGTGGGATACTCTCAGTTTGTTTATTCACTTTTGTCATTTTCAATGACAGCAGCTACTTCTTGTTCTGAAATACCTACTGATTTTGCAATCATACTGATGGACACACCATTGTTATAAAAACCAATGATTAACTTGTTCCTCACACTTTCTTCCCCTCTTTTAACTGCCAATTCAATTCTGCCTCTTGCATCCTGCTCTCTCATTCCGGCATAGATATAGGCATCGTATTCTTCTTTCGTCCAACTATACTGCGCCGCCTCTTCGTAGGCTTCTTTCAATCCTTCATCATCAACATTGTCGGGCATAACTTCCAGTTCATCGGCGTTTTTAATAAAGAAAGTCCACTTATCTATGATGTTTTGTAATTCAAGTGCTTTTTTGTTGAACTTCGGTAGTTCTATAAAACGAAACTGCATATCTTTAAAAACGCACTCGCCTGTTTCTTCATCTACTATCAGATGAGATGACAGGTAGTTTTTACCCGAAAAGTAGTTGAAGTCTAAAATACCGATGAAGTAAACGGGGCGGAGTTTTGGATATTCCTCTCCGATTTTGATTTGGCCTGCATAGTCCTTACAAGTATAATAAAGCGCCCTTTTGTTAAACCCCTCCTGCTCGGCAACTTGCATTTCGATAATAAAAGTTGCACCTTTCTCGTCCGTTGCTTTAACATCAATGACAGACGACTTCTCTCCCACGAGGCGCGGCAGTTGAAACGGGTTGAGCAGAGTAACTTCTTTTACCCGGTCTTGTCCCTCCAAACTCAAAACAGCGTTTAGGAAGGAGATAAGGATAATTTTTTTCTTCTCATTGCCAAATATCTTGCGAAAAGCAATATCGTTTTTTACATCAACAAATTTCATTGTGCTCGATTTATTGAAGCAAAAATACAACTTTTTAGGCTTACTTCCTTTTTAGGCTGTGAATTACCTGCTGCTTTTCGGTTTGAAGTGTATTTGTTGTAGTTGTCATGATGTGGGAAAGATATGAAAGAGTGGGGATATACTCTAAAGGTGATTAGTAAAAATATCGGCGATTGCGATTACGATTGGTAAGTTAGTGATAAAGTAATGAAACTAAAGCTATTTTTGGAAAGCCTCAAAATGTTATAAAGTTTTAGTTTGTAACTTGTAGGTGGTGTGAAAGGGTTGGGATGTTAATTGTTGCCTACTTTGCTGATTGGGCGATATGTGCCGGCAAAAGCCTGTTTAATGGGGAATTTGTGCCTTTCGCAGTTCACACTTTTCCCACATGCGCGTGAAATATTCGGCTGAACTCATAAATGCACTTTTTTCTTTGGGAGTCATGCCGGCTTCATCCCAGCTACGAATATAATCCGGTAGTAAGCCATAATGTGCAACGCCATCTATATTAATATCCCAAGTTCGGTTACCTGTTTTACAAGGAGAGAGGGTGCTGTCGTATTCAACATGAACAGAAAAATCGGGTTTCGGAAGTGCTTTAAATCCCCCTACATCGGTGCCTATGGCCATATTCATAAAGCCCATGATTTGCCCAACTTCCCGAAAGGATTTTACAAATCCATTTGCGCTGTCGCAGTGCCCTAAACCAACCATTCCACCAATTTGTTTGAGTAGTTGGTATTGCTGAATAGTTCGGACATTCTCGGTATCCGATTCCCCTCGCAATCCATTGTGCCCGCTATTCACCGGATAGTCATTTGTCACTGCCATTTGAAGCACTTCATTTGCCATTTTTTCACTCATGTGGTCAATATCAATAAGGAACCCCTTTTGCATCATATAGTTCAGCCCAAACCTTCCTTTGTCGGTAATGCCTAACGAGTTGCGATGTCCGAAACCCGGAATAGTATCCCAATAAGAGTAGTTGTCTTTTCTTGCCGGATTAATATTTTTGGGCAACAAGAGCGGCATAAACATTTTCGCCGCTCCGTTCAAACCAATAGCAGGGTGTTGCAAGCGAAAGCCAATACCGCTTTCTTTTGTGCTGATCTGCTCCGGAATAAACTCTTTTCCGGTTACGAATTTGTTGGCCACGTTGAGTGTGGAATTCGCAAGCGCAGAGCCACCAAAAATGGTATTGTTCAGATGCACAGGGAAAATGTAGCGAACTCCAAGCTCCCAAAGTTTATCCAACTCTTCCTTAATTTGTTCGTTAGTAGGGGAGGGGTTGAACTTAGCTTTGTATTGGTCGGCAGGCGAATAAAAATTACCGATATTGTCCATTTCAGTGCCAAGCACAACTGCTAATTTTCCGTTCGATACAATGCGCCTCACATCTTCGGGTGTTAATGCAATTTCCATAAAAGTGGAATATGCGACAAGGTCTTTGATGCCTTGTATGCAGTTAATCAACACTTGCGCATCATCATACGGCCCTTTAGATTTAGCGGCAGAAGCAATGGTGTGGCTGCTTACAGCCAAGGCTACCATAATGCTTAGTCCACCTTGGTGCGCTCGTTCTATCCAGTCTATCCACATTTGTTGATGTAGCGTTGTACACCAAGCAGGCCAAGTAGCAAAATCGGGATAACCGGCTTTGCCATCTTTCCAGGTGGGGTTGTTTTGTTGTTCGGTTTGAGCTGCCAGTACTGAGCGAAATAAGTTTTTACTATGCCCTGCTTTACAATTGCCCAAAGCCTCCTCCGGGTTACCATAAGGCGCACCATAAAATAGTTGTGTGCCAAACGCCAAATCATCGCGGGGGTGTGCATGCATATCCACAAAACCCGATAATGGGGTTTGAGTTGGGTCATCGTCTTGAGCAAATAAGCTCGTATGGAGTAAAAGGGATAGGAAAATATTCGCGTAAAGTTTCAGCAATCGTTTATCGGTTTTATAGGCAAATGTATAAAACTTCGGGCAATTTACCCAATTGCGACAATTTGAAAAACAGTATTGCTGCTAACTATGGTAAAAGTGTTTCCAAACTTTATTTGAGAAGGATTTTGCCCTTTAATCAGCATTTCCGATCAGGTGCATATCTGCCACCGAAAGCATTCCCCCTGTTCCGCAAGCAGGGTCATACAGGGTTCTTACAATGCCTTCTTTGGTCAGGGCTTTGCTGTCTTCCACAAAGAGAATGTTCACCATCAATTCGATGATTTCCCTTGGTGTAAAGTGTTCCCCTGCTGTTTCGTTACTCGCTTCGGCAAATTTTCTGATTAAATGTTCAAACACATAACCCATTCCAAGCGTGTCGAGGTCTTTGTACGATTTTTCGGAAAACTGTTTGATCACTTCAAACAATAAATTGCCTTCGTCCAATTTGGCAATCTGCTTGTCAAACTCAAAGTATTCAAAAATCTCCCGACCTTGAATTGAAAAACTGTTGATATAGCTCCTCAAATTCGGTTGCAAATTGGCAGCATCTGCCACCAACTTTTTCAACGTGTATTTGCTTCGGTTATGAAACCGGTACCCGCTTATCCTGTTTAGTTTAAGTTCTTTTAGTTCGGTATAGTTTTTAGTTTTGGCAACATCTTCTTTCTCCATCAAGGCAATTTTTTCAGCCTCAACCAAAACAGCATCTTTAGTCGGTTCGAGCAACTCATCTAATCGCCTTAGTATGGTGAAAGGTAAAATCACCTTCCCATAATCGTGTTGTTTATAGTAGCCTCTTAGCAGGTTGGCTATGCTCCAAATGTCGTTTGCTCTTTCTTGGAAGTTTGTCATTGGGGGTGGGGGAGGGTGATTGTGTTTTTGAGTGGGTTGAATTGGATAGGTTTGTGAGGTGGAAATTCTAGTTGTTTTTTTATTGCCTTTTTGTATAAATCTAAGAGGAATTTAACACAGAGTTTCGGAAAGTTGTAACAAGTCATAAAGATTTATTCATCTTACACACTTCCTTCTTTAAGTTTTAGGGTCTTTGTGTCAACTCTTTCTTCGTCAATTTCTTTTACACTACCATCAGCATTATATACAATTCCATCCTTTTGCTTAAATCTCCTACCATAACCAATCAATGTAGTTACAGCAAGGTAAATTTCTTTCTCAGAGCATCTTAGTTTGCTCGCTATCTCTTTATGTGTCCCTGGTTTCCAAGGTTGCTTAGGTAATAGTAAATCAACTTGTTCAATAAATTCGGGTGTAATGTTGTTGGTGGATTTGCGGTCAATCTGTTGAAAGTTTAGGTTTGATGAAACAACGTTTCTTTCTTTTTCCAATCTCTCGTAACCTTTGATTCTTCCGTCTATATTCAACTCTCTACAGAGTGATAAAAATAAACTTCGTTTTATTCTTGATTTGCTATGTTGAACAGAAACTCTACTTTTAATTAAGAACCAACATTTTTCAAATTCGTCATCATTTACAGTGGAAGTGTCAAGTTTAATTAAGTCGGTTATTGAAAAATTAAAGTCGCCCAGCATGGGGCGCAAACCAAATTGTCGCACAAAAATAGTGTTATCTTTCACCCAAAAACAA
>CALCIK010000064.1 GCA_937907475.1 uncultured Bacteroidota bacterium
TTGCTCATAAATGAAACGTTCTTGCTCATAAATGAAACGTTCTTGCTCATAAATGAAACGTTCTTGCTCATTTTTATCTGTAACTCCCGTTGCCTACTTTCGTTTCATCCACTTCCATTAACGGCTAATCACAAATTTATTGTCGAAAACAGGAAAGGGAATAAATTAGTCGTACAGTTCACTTACTTTTATCAGCCCGTTGATATTTTTGATAATAATATCGGTGCGACGGGTGGTAATGTATTCGTCTTCCTTAAATTCTTTGAGCATACGAATGACCGTTTCTTTGACTGTGCCGATAAGTGCGGCCAAATCCTCACGCGAAACCGAAATTACGCCCATTGGATTTTCATCTTCGTCTTTGTAGGCATTGTGCAACAAAAGCAAAGCTTCAGCCAACCTCCCACGAACCGGTTTATAGGACAGTTCTGCCATTTTTGCATATCCTTCTTCCACCGTATCGCAAAGCAACTTGATATAGCTTTCGGCAAAACGGCTATTGTCTTTAAAGAGAGTTAAAATATGAGGTTTGGGCACTAAACAAACGGTGCAATCTTCTAAAGCTGCCGCCGAAATGGGGTAATGCCCCCCTGAAAGAAGGGACGAATAGCCTAAAAAATCACCCGGCTTAGCAATTCGAACTATCTGCTCCCTCCCGTCTGATGCGTATTTATAAATCTTTATTTTTCCTGTATTCACACAAAACAATCCAATAGGGTTTGCCCCTTCCTGAAAGATAATTTGCCCACGCTTGTAAATCGAGCAGGTTTTGTATTTGCTCAACATACTGATTTCTTCGAGATGACAGAAATGAAATAAGGAGTGTTTGCGGCTTTTACAATGTTCGCAATCGGGTAATGTTGTGGGTGTGTGCATGTTCAAAATTCAGTTGAGTATATTAAGACCACAAAATAAACACTTTTTAATCAATTTTGCACATCCATACATTTTGATTTAGCTTCGCTCTGTGTTCCCCTTTTTCCAGCATGATTAGTTGGGTTAGTGTTTCTTACGAGCCTTAAAATTTTCAATACACTTTAATCTAGTTTCAATTTTGAGTAGCAATCGAACTAACATACTAAAAACACATTAAGAATGAGAAAAAAATTTAAAAAAATCCTAAGCTAAACATACATTGTATTGTTTTTTTCTGTTTCTTTGATAAATATTCTCTTCCATTAATTTTTTAAATTACTTAGTCATGAAAAAAGTTGCTTTTGCTTTTGTCCTTTTCTTTTGCCTATCATTATTAAATAATGCTCAAGCCCAAGATTACAAATCTGCAATCGGAGGTAAACTTGGTTATGGTTTGATAGGTTCGTACAAGTATTTTTTAAATGAAAAATCGGCATTAGATATTTTCGGAGGCATCACTTGGAACGGTGGTTTTGCAGTAGGCGCATTTTACCAATACCACATGCCAATTCCGGGAGTTGACCGACTCAAATGGTTCGTTGGTGGTGGTGGTTCTTTCTTTTCTTACCATTACGGAACCATCTATGGTCTTGGGCTTGGAAGATATACTGAATTGGGAATTTCGGGAAACATAGGACTTGATTATTCTTTTAACGATTTCCCATTGAATCTTAGCTTAGATTGGGCACCTACTGCGGTTGTTATATCCAGTTTTGATTCCAACTACAACAAAGTCAAACGCTTCAGGTCGGGATACGGTGCGTTAACAGTCAGATATATCTTGAGCGGCCATAGAAAAACGGTGAAAGAAGGAAAGTAAATCATCGTATGGAATTGCATATTTTATAATAGCGTATTTAGAACATTTTGTCATCATAAATTTATTTTCATTTAACCCTAACGACCATGAAAAAATTATTTCCATTTCTGTTAATTCTTGTTTTAGCTCTTCAGTTTTTTGCGTCTTGCAGTAGTAGTAAATTGGCTTGTCCGACCTTTAATTCAGACAATTCCAATTCATTCGTGTCCAATAAAGGAAAAGATAAACAAACTGATGTGGTATGGAAACGCATCACCCCGGGACAAAAATCTGCCACGTTTATATCGGCAAACGAAGTTCCACAAAACAATCCCTCTCAAGTAGTTGCTACTGTTCCAACTCTGCCTACTCTAAACAACTCCACCGAATTGTTTGCAGATGCAGGTGAAATGCCATCAACGGCTGCCCTCTCTTCGCCCAATAGGTATCTCAATCAGTCTGCGTCTGTAGTATCCCAAAACGAAGTGGAAGAAAAAGCGACATCGGTTAAGAACAAACAATTGCAGCGCATAGAAAACATGATGCTGAAAAAAATGCCTAAAACAATGGCCAAAGTAGAAAAAAGGCAAGCAAAATACAAAGCTATTCAAGTTGAAGCAGTTGCTGCGGGTCGTAACAGCAGGGCAGATAAGTTTGCTATTGCCGGTGGCGTATTGGGCATTTTAAGTTTGGTACTTCCTTACTTGGGTTTGGCAGCAGCAATATGTGGTGTGGTTTTAGGAGTCTTAGCTTTAAAACAAGGTACTTCCAGAAGAGGGCTTGCGATTGCAGGTATTATTTGCGGTGCTATCGGGCTCTTTTTCTTCTTTTTGGTTTATGGGCTTGCCTTCGGCCTGTTTCCGTTTGCTTCTTTGTAATAATTCTTCTCAACCAAGAAAGAATAACAGGTAAATAGTTGATTATTTCAGTTCTATTAGATAAACTGAATTAACCACTTCATAAAAAAGCCCGCTTCATTAGGAGCGGGCTTTTTCTATGGGAAAACCATCTATACTTTTCGTTACTTGAATGACTAAACTAAAAAATTATTTCGTTGCATACGAAAGCAAAGGCAAATGTGAATGGTATGCCATTTGCTGAGTATAGCTTGTCAGGAATATCTTTTCAAAGAAAGTTCTTTTGTGGGTATGCATCGCTACGATAGACACTTCGTTTTGGCTCATATATTCCCTTAAACCATCCATCACACTTTCGCTTTCAACGATTTCAAAATCGAGCATCGGTAATTCTTTGGCTTTTTGGGTTAACCGTTCAAATTCTTCCAGTTTTTCTTTATCCCAAGCCTCTTCCAAAAAACTGATATGTACACATTTAAGGTTAGCATTAAAGGCTTGTGCAAATTGATAAACTTTGTCTATAATAGCTTCGTCATGTTCGTCACAATCTGTTGCATACACTACTTGTGTTACCCCTTTAAAGACACAATCCTGAGGCACTGCCAATACAGGACATTGTACTCGCTTCACCACATCGGTTGTATTACTTCCAAACAAATTTTCTTTAAGGCTACTCGCACCTTTAGTACCCATGACGACCAAATCAATAGCTTGGTTCTTAACCACTTCCTCCACTTCATCAGTTACAAAACCCTTTCGCAAGAGGTGGTTAATGCTGACATGCCCTAATCCTATTTTTTCGGCATGATGATGAAAGTGTTGCGCGGCTTGCTTATAGTGTTCAAACTCCGCATCCACTTCATTGTCAATCATATCCTGTATAGCCGATAAGTCTGTATCTGAAGGATTAAAATAACGCACAGTATATGTATGAAGCGTCGTAATACTAGCGTTTAACTTGTCGGCAATATGCAAAGCATAAGTAAACGCATTGAGGGCATTTTCCGAAAAGTCGGTAGGAACTAAAATTTGTTTCATCTTTAGGGTTGTCGGTTAAAAATATAAATCCTTAATTAAAGATGCAAAGCTAAGATTTATTGGGCGGACTTTAGCTGTCTGATGCGTGAAAAATTAGAAGCGGGGGTTTGTGTCCGCATCGTCATTTGACGACTAGCTGTCGGTTGAATAATAACAGATGAATGCAGGTTTATAGCCGATAATGCAACTTGTCCAAAAAAACTAAGGCTGTTATCTAATCGAGATAAAACATACCGCATAGATAACCAAAGTTTTTACAGAATGAATTACTGCCTTTGTTTAACCACCAACATTGGAATTTGAGCGTTGACCTGTACCATTTTTTCAGTAAAACTACCTAATACAAGACTATCAAACAATGTTTTACCGGTTGCCCCCAACACGATAAGGTCAATGTCTTTTTTTTGAGCGGTGTGAAAGGCAGTATTTGCCCAATCCCCATCTTCATCAAGGGTAAAGATTGGGTTTATATGAACAGCCTCTATAGGAATGGTATCAATAAATTGATTGTATTGCATCACATGATAAGCGCGAATGACACGGTTCACCTCTTCCTTGCCTTTTTCCGTAAAATAATATCCAACAGGTAAGTGGTAGATATGTTGACAATGAACAGTAACATCTGGATTGTTAAATCCCAAATAAGTTGCTACTTCCATTGCCTTTTTTGAGGCTTCCGAAAAATCAATCTGTACCATGATTTCGGTTAAACGCTGACGAACTTCTTCAGGTATGAACAGTACACAGCAAGGAACACTTCGCAATAGTTGGTTTGGTAAAATGCCTTTACCTTTCAGTTCCTTTTTTCGACCAATGACTAACAAATCAATCTGTTTAACCTTAACCCAATGATTAGTTTCTTTCAATGGGGAACCTTCTACTGCAAGGTAATCCACTTCTGTTTCTCCAAAGTTTCCAAAATGGGCATTAACCTCTTCTCTCATTCTATGGACAAGCAATTCATCTTGAGGTACTCGCAATTCCGGAAAGTCGGTCAATACAATTGGGGGTACGTCAAATGATTTTTGGACATTGATAAAATAGACTCTTTCTATGTTCAACTGTCTGCTTAAATACCCTGTATAAGCAATAAGCGTCTTATCTAACAAAGTAAAGTCTAACCCTACCATGAGTCGTTTGCATTTAAACATACCCCCAAATTGTTTGTCGGTTAGAAAATAATTGGTTCTTAAAAATATGGTTGTTGCTGCAAAGTTACTTCCATCACGTCAATATAAATATGACTTAGCGCATTTCACAAAGTGACTTTTATCACTTTGAACTTTAGCTGTTTCGACAAAACGTGTATAACTGTTAATGAATAAACAGTTAAGCCGACCACTACCTATCTTTCAAGGAAGCTGCTCTTCTATACAAATGCTTCTGCCGATACAACCTTTCAAAGTTTGAACTGTTTTGCTACATGATAGTTCTTACCTTCAATAATACTATCACAAACAGGCAGCAACAATTAAAGGTAGCACTGCACCTTGTTTGACATCAATTTATTGAATAAATTTGCACCTCTTTTATCAACTATAAAACTTTAAATCTTTATGAAGATGTTAGTCTGTATCAGTAAAACGCCTGATACAACCGCAAAAATCGCTTTTACCAACAATAATTCTACCTTCGACACCAACGGTGTTACCTTTATTATGAATCCTACCGATGAATGGTACGCCTTAGTAAGAGCTATCGAAATAAAAGAGCAACTCGGCAGCGGAACCGTTACTGTTATTAATGTTGGCCCTAAAGAAAATGAATCTATTGTTATTCAAAAAGCTTTAGCTATAGGTGCCGATAATGCCGTTCGAATAGATGCTACTCCCGACGACGCTCATTTTGTGGCTGCACAAATTGCGGCTCATGCCGAATCCGAAAATTACGACATCATTTTTACCGGAAAAGAGACCATTGACTATAACGGCTCAAGCATCGGCGGCATGGTGGCAGAACTTTTAAACCTGCCTTATATTTCATTGGCCAATTCTCTACAATTAATTAATACCACTACTGCTGCTGCTACCCGTGAAATAGAAGGGGGTGTGGAAGAATTGGAAGTTGATTTCCCTTTTGTCATCAGTGCACAAAAAGGTATGGCTGAACAAAGAATACCCAATATGCGAGGCATCATGTCTGCCCGTTCTAAACCCATTACTGTCTTACCTCCTAAAGCAGTAACTGAATTTACCGCGATAATAGCATACGAACTACCTCCTGCACGAACACAGGTAAAACTAATTGACCCCGAACATCCCGAAGAACTTATCAGACTGCTTCACGAACAAGCAAAAGTAATTTAAATAAACACCCCTCATCATCTTTAAGAACAATCTATCACCAATAAGTCAATCAACAATATGTCAGTTTTAATATACGTCAATCATAACAACGATAAAATCAAGAAAAGCACTTTTGAAACGGCACTTTATGCGCGAAAAGTGGCAGAAATGACCAATACCAACGAAGTAATTGCGGTGTCCCTAGGAACTATCTCAGATTCAAGTTTATCGGTTTTAGGCAACTACGGCGTAACCAAAGTATTATCGGATACCAACCCTTTATTTGACCAATTTGATGCTGCGGTTCATTCTAAAG
The DNA here is from genome assembly GCA_937907475.1 of uncultured Bacteroidota bacterium. Lineage (GTDB taxonomy): Bacteria > Bacteroidota > Bacteroidia > Chitinophagales > UBA2359 > UBA2359. The sequence goes on from CALCIK010000064.1 coordinate 6,211, forward strand.
CATTGGCAAAAGCATCTCAAGAAGTGGGTGCAAAGACGATAGTCTTATCTCAAAACAGCAATGGTAAAGCCATCGCACCCCGTTTATCCATTCGTCTTCAGGCAGGACTTGTAGCAGGTGCCACCGAATTGCCCACTATTCTTGGCAATAATTTTACCGTCCGAAAATCGGTTTTCTCAGGAAAAGCTTTTGCCGACATTGGCATATTAACGCCCATTAAAATCGTATCCCTTAACCCCAATTCTTATCCCGTTGTAAAAGGAGAAGGAACAGCACCTGTTGAAGCCTTTAACAGTGGTGTTACTGCCTCAGATGTTAAAGTAAGGGTTAAAGAAGTTAAAACGCTTACTGATTCCGTTCCATTACCCGAAGCAGAATTGGTCGTTTCAGCAGGGCGAGGTATGAAAGGCCCAGAAAATTGGGGAATGATTGAAGACTTGGCACAAGCATTAGGTGCAGCAACTGCCTGTTCAAGACCGGTAGCAGATGTGCATTGGCGACCTCACCACGAACATGTAGGACAAACAGGAATTACCATTCGCCCTAATCTCTACATTGCAATCGGCATTTCAGGTGCTATACAGCACTTGGCAGGGGTTAATAACAGCAAAGTTATCGTGGTTATCAATAAAGATCCGGAAGCTCCGTTTTTCAAAGCTGCAGATTATGGCATTGTCGGAGATGCCTTCGAGATAATACCTAAATTAACAAAGGCTGTAAAAGCATTTAAAGCCCAAAACGGTTAATAAACCGACCCGAATTAGCCATCAAGAAGCATTTCCTTTAGTTTACAGCAGCAAACTTCATACGCAAGAGGTATTTATTTATGAAAAAGATAGAACTTGAAATTATCGCTCTGTCGCACAGCGTAGCACAAAATCAGTCCTACGCCGTTATTTTGGGTGAAGTCAATAGCCCTCGCCGGCTTCCGATTGTTATCGGTATAGTCGAAGCACAAGCTATTGCAATGGCTATTGATAATCAGCCCCCTCAAAGACCTTTAACACACGACTTGACCCACAATATCTGCAAAGCGTTTGGTATCAACCTTCGAGAAGTAGTCATCAGCAAATTGCACGAAGGCATATTTCACTCTACGCTCGTTTGTGAACTTGCAGGGGAAGTTATTGAAATTGATTCGCGCAGTTCCGATGCTCTTGCTTTAGCTGTCAGATTCAATTGCCCGATATTTACTTATGAATCCATCTTAGACCAAGCGGGAATCATTATTGGCGATACGGCTAACGAACGCAAAGAAAAGGAAAAACTCCCACCTACGACCGGAAGTAAAGAATCTACCGATATTTCCAGACGTTCCAGTGAAGAGTTGTATAATTTGCTGCAAGAAGCTATTTCAAACGAAGATTACGAGCGAGCTGCCCGTTTGCGCGATGAAATTAACAAGAGAAAGTAACTCGCTGCCGGACGAAACCTAATTGCCTTATTTAAGGGCACAAAAAAAGGAGGATACTGTTGAAGTACCCTCCTTTTTTTGTTGGCAATTCCTTGAATTATTTCACCAAGAGAATTTTTTCCGTTACTTTTTCTGTACCGTTGTCCATTTCAATCAGGTAATAGCCATTACCATACTTAGAAAGGTCAACATCTAAGGTATGTTTACCGGAGGCAAGGTTCTTTTGTGCTGCATATACACTGCGTCCCAACATATCGTAAATGTTGATTTTAACACTGCTTTGTTTCAAAATGCTGTATTCAACAACAACTTTGTTTTGAGTATAATTGGGGTAAATCACGATGCCTGCTGTAGGAGTATCAATTGTAGGAGTTGATACAGACAACAAAACACTTCCCAATTCACCAAGCGTGTGTTGATCACCGCTGTTATCCACTGTGTTGAAAGCTGTATATTTTGTGCTGAATTCCAAATTGGCAGGAATTGAAGCATTCACCACTTCAAAACAATATTGGGCGACATCCACCCAATCGGTATTATTAATGGTAGGGCAGCCTTGATTGGGGGCCAACAGTAGGATGGCGTAGTTACCTTCGCCAACAGGTCCGGTTTCCAGATAATTGAAACTATTGCGGTAAAAAGAAGTAGAACCGCCTACAGCGCATAAGTCGGTTTCGCTAAAACGCAAGGGAGTAGCGGTTGGATTTTGAAGTGCGGCTGTATTGTAAGAGAAAAACACAGTAGCACTCCCAATTTCAAAGCTAATGTCCTGCGCTTTAACTTGTACAGTCACGCAGTAATTATTGCCATTTAAGGTAGCATCGGTAAACCTTACATCTACTACGCCTGCAAAGGTTAGTTGGCTGGCCAACAATAACACTAATAAGAAAGAGAATAACTGTTTCATGGGAGTATGTTTAAAAAGTCAATTAATATAGCTTAATGGTTAGTAATTATTGTACGTGGTTGGTAAACTGATTGATAAAATTGTAACCGGACTTAGAAAGTTTAGAGCAAACGCATTATCTCCTCTAGCTTTGTAATTCCTGTTACACCAAACTTTTTGTCACTTATACAACAAAGCTAAACTTGCCACTAAGGTAAATAAAAAGTTTTAACTTTTTTGTGCCGATACTGCATTTTTTATTTTAAAAACTTCATTTAATGCGTTTATGCTATGATTTACCCATTGAAAGCGTCCGAAACCACGTAAGCCAACATATATTCAGGGCTTTGTACGATTTGCACATTGGCATATATAATGCTCGAGTGTTTTTCAATTTTTGCTTCAATCGAACCCTGCATCAAACCTTCGGTAACCTTTAAGTCGGCATGTTGCAAAACGATATGTTGGTTGAATTGAAGTTCTTTCAATCCATACAATTTAAAGAGGGCTTCTTTGGCACACCAAAATGCGGTCAAAGTTTCAATGGCGTGTTGGGGAAGTATCATCTTTAATTCATTGTCCGATAAAAATTTGTGTTTTATTTTTTGAACCTGTGGACGCAATTCATCTACATCTATCCCCACCTCACAACTTGGATGCCAAATTACCGCCGCCATTTGTTTAGAATGGCTGATGCTGATTTTACTGCCATCAAGACAATATGGCTTTCCTTCGGGGGAATAGGTGATTTTATCAAAAGACTTATTGGTAACCTTTTCGAGCAATAACCGCGAACTTAACCACTCATTCATGCGCCGTTGATGCTTAAACTGCCCTATCATGTTGGTAAAACGGGCTATATCGGCAGTAGCCGTTTCAGAATAGGGTTTAATAGGTGCAATTCCAATTTGCGCATCGTTAAAAGTGAAAAATTCCGGCACTTCCATTTTGGTTTAGATTGGCTTGGTTGCTTGTATATGTTCTAACCTAATGCGATTGACCAATAAGTGTGCTTGACGAGTTGGCTCAGGGATTCTATATTTTGTCGAGCAATGCAACATGATTTGCAAAGCATCAGACAATGTTATCTTGTTCCCGATGGAGATATAAACAGGCTTCACTCCTGTTTTTGTTCGTAAAGCTGCCCCTACTACTTCCTCCTTGTGATGCATATTGGCGAAACTGCCTTTAGTGTTGTCCAATTCACCAAAGTTGCCTACCAATACTGATTTGGCACAACCGATTGTAGGGCGATTAATCAATAATCCAAAGTGCGATGCGATACCCATTCTTCGGGGATGAGCGATTCCTTGTCCATCTAGGACGACAACATCCGGCAAATGCTTGAGTTGTTTCCAAACCTCGGTAATCGCAGGGATCTCTCTGAAAGACAACAGACCGGGTATATAAGGAAACCGACTCTCCGTTACGACCGAAGCCTCTTCAACCAATTCTAATTCAGGGAAAGTCATCACGACTATACCGGCATAAATTGTGGAGGAATTTTTGTTGAATGAAATGTCCGCACCGGCTATCAGCTTTACTTTATCAATAGGAAACGAACTGATTTGTACTTGGCTACTGAGTTTCTTCTGTAATGCTATCGCTTGTTGAGGCGTATAATTGAAATCGCTTTCGAGTAGTTGCATGTCTATTTACTTGCCTTTTTGGCTTTTAAAGACCAAACTATGGTAAAACGGGCGACCTCATCTCCTGCTTTATTGGTGCCAGTAGACGTAGCTTCCACTTCAACGGCTTCGCCGGTAGCTATCGTTTGAGCTACTGCATCGAAAAATAATGAACCGTTTGTGCAAGTAAATGTGCTTAAGTCTGTTGCTTTTTTGGTAAATGCTGCATTTAACCCAACCACCAAAATAGAAATCGGTTGAGAAGCACTTTCAATGGCCATTAACCCCAAAACCCCCGTTGACATCTCAGCAGCCATGCTTAAAGCTGCAAAATAGGTGGACTTGAAAGGATTTTGGGTAAGCCAACCGTAGGGTATTGTAACTTTAGCTTGTTGTGTATCAAGAGAGGTAATGTTTAAACGTGCTACAAATGCCAATGGGAGATTATACAACAGGAAAAGTTTAAACAAAAAGGGGTTAGTCAAGCGATTTATAAAACGGGAAGTCTTGGGTGAGATGGTCATGTTATTTTGATTCGTTTGGGAAAAATATTTTGTCAAACATTGCTTTTTTGTAGTGTTTTTGCTGACAAGTAAAGTGGGGCAAAAATGGTGGCATAGTTACAAAATCTCACCATCTTTTTGAAAAAAAAAGCAAAATTAATACATTTTTATTTGTATCATGCAAATATTTTATTGTCTGTGAATAATTGCCGTTAGTATTGTAATATAGGGCACTTAAATAAGGTGTTAATATTTAACGCGTCAGGATATTCAAACACGAAACTATGCCCGAAGAGTGTCGGAGGAGGTGAAATGAGCAACAATTTGGTTAATATGCGTAACTTTGCACCGCTATACTGTTAAAATAGCAATTTGTTCTTAAAAAGTTCTTTAAAATTTATGGAGAAATTAAAACAATTTCTTGGCATTACATTACTAATGAGTGCTCTATTTACACAAGCTCACCCTTACTATTTGAGTGGCTTGACATCATTAGAAGAAAATGCCTGTAATTTAGTTTCTGTTTCCGAAAACACTAACTCAAACGACTACGAAAGCAAACTAGCAAAAATTGCTTCGACTATCCCCTTAGAGTATAATGGTACTGTCCGTTCTTATATTGAATTGTATGTCAATCGCTCTCCTGCTTTGTCAGAGAAAATTTTAAGTTTGAGTGACATTTACTTCCCAATTTTTGAAAAATCCCTTCGACAACACGGTTTACCATTAGAACTAAAATACCTTCCCGTAACTGAATCAGCATTAAACGCCACTGCCGTATCTCGTGCAGGCGCAACCGGATTGTGGCAAATCATGTCGGCAACTGCTAAAGGCTTAAAGTTAACTGTTGACTCTTACGTAGATGAGCGTACTGACCCCTATAAGTCTTCAGATGCGGCTATTCTTTATCTAAAAAGTCTGTATAAAAAGTACGACGATTGGTTGTTGGTCATTGCTGCCTACAATTGCGGACCCGGAAAAGTGGACGAAGCTATTCGCCGTTCCGGTGGCATTAGGAACTATTGGTTGTTGTACGATTACCTTCCCAGGGAAACCCGCAATTATGTACCGGCGTTTATTTCTTGTATTTATTGGATGCACTACTACATGGATCATTCCCTTCGGATTTATCCACATCCTTACAGCAATTTGTTACCCGGTTCAGATACTGTGATGGTAAACGGCCCACTACACTTAAATTCAGTTGCCAAAATGCTGAATATAGATGCGGAAAAGCTTGCTTTTATTAACCCTTCGCTAAAAAAACGCTATCTACCCGAAGGACGTAACCAATATTGCCTACGTCTGCCGGTTACTGAAATTTATGCTTTTAAGCAAAAACGCAATTTAATAACATCGGATTCGCGTACTCAAACTTCTTCAACAAACGCTGCCAATAACAATACTTCGGATATATGGCATACAGTGAAAAAGGGAGAAACATTAAGTGGTATTGCGGGGAAAAACAAATGTACGGTGAACGACTTGAAAAAGTGGAACAACCTAAAAAGTAACGCACTAAAAGTGGGTGCAAAATTAAAGGTGGGATTAAAATCGCCCTCCCCTATTTCTTTGGATGCTACCACACCTAACCTAACCAATAATGTTGCCTTTACAGAAGATGACAATGTGATTATAACGGAGGATGGCGATATTATTTTCAAAGATTCGCAGGCTTTAGGAAATGTTTTGTCCGATGTAAAAGCAATTGAAGAAACTGTTACGGAAAAAGATATAAACAACGAAACGATTACTTTCAGCCAAGACAATTATACTATTACCGCTGAAGGTTATATTGTTTTCAATGACGAACTGCCGCTAAACAGCGATTCTAAAAACCCTTCTCCTATCAGTAACGCATTAAGCACCGCAACACAAAGCCAAAAGATTGAGGAAGAAGAAGTCATCATTACTGAAGACGGCGATATTCTCATTGTCAACAAAAATTCATCCGCTCCGTTATCGTTACGTGCTACTGCTTCCAGGCAAACCGCCACTGAAAATAAAATTGAAGCTCAATCCTATACCGTTAAAAAAGGTGATTCGATTTGGTCTATCGTAAAACAGTTTCCGGAAGTTACTGTTGAACAGATACTAGATATAAATAGTTTAACCAAAAAATCTGTTTTACAACCGGGAATGGAGTTGGTCATTCGTCAATAAGAGTAGATATTGTAATCCCACTAACACCCGATTGAGGGCACTAACCAAAAGCCTCCGAGTTAATATAAACATCGGGGGCTTTTTGTTTTACCGATTAACCTAATCCATTTATGTTGATAACCATACTGTTACTTAGCAATTTCGAAACATGGGGGTATAGCGGGCTATTTATTGCCTCTTTTTTGGCTGCCACCGTTGTTCCATTTAGCTCCGAGGCTATTCTTGCAGCCATGCTATTGGGCGATTACAATGTTATGACTTGTGTATTGATTGCTTCTACAGGCAACTGGTTAGGGGGCATGAGCGGTTATCTATTAGGTTATTTGGGGAAATGGGAGTGGTTAGAGAAATACTTTAAAATTGATAAATCCAAGTTAGATAAATGGAAATCACGACTAAACAAGTATGGCTACTATCTTGCTTTTTTATGTTGGCTGCCTTCGGTCGGCGATTTTATAGCGGTTGGGTTGGGGTTCATGCGAAGCAATGTCTATTTAGTTTCTATCATTATGTTTGCCGGTAAATTCCTTCGATATGCTGTTATCGCGTATCTTATTTCGATAGGATCTTTCTGAGTTATGAATTGAAATGGGTAATTTACTGCCTCTTTTACTGTTATTGACTACTATTGTCCAACGTCAAGAACAGAATTCAGTAATGCACTCAAACATTCATATAGGTAAAACAAAGTGCCCTGACGATATACCAAATCGCCCTATCAGTTGAGAAACGACTAATTTACAATCCGATAATCGTCAAAATACCTTTGTAAAAACGACAAAGGATTATGGACATCTGCTCCAAACCCGCCTTTAAGTTGAATAATTTCGGTCTGATTTTCTGTTGCCTTTTTAACCCCCACATTAAACTGTAACTCTACTACCCTGTTTTACCCCCAAAACAACTTTTGACACACTTTTCCGAACATTCCCCTAAAAAACCTTTTTAAAGCATGGAAAACCTTTGTTAAGAGATAAAAACCCTTTTTAAAGCCAACAAAAGCATTTTGGGGGGCTAAATTTTTTTCAAAACTATCAATCACTACTTCTGTCCTACTTCACTAAATTTGCGTCTTTGATTTTACCTTCCTCCTTTAAAACAATACTATGGCATTGCGTTATTGCTACAATTGGAAGGACTATTGACTAATTACTTCTTGTCTTGCTGATATTGATAACGGCACAAAATTACTCACTGTTTTAGTACATACTGAATTATTTAGTCTTTTTGCAAAAATATTTTGCAGGGGACGTGTAGAGGCAGGGATGAACTTAAGGTATGGATGATAATCGTTCGCATGCCTTTGTTTTCAATAGTAGAAACAAGGCCCGCCACGTTTCTACTTGCAGCTATCATGACCCACCCCCTGCCTCTCTCTAAAACAAATCGGTAAAAAGGTGTGTCGTTTCAAAGAGTATGTTATCGGCCGATTTGTTTCATTGAGGGGAGGTAAGACTCCATCTCTTTGCCAAAATTGTCGAGACAATTTTGGTTATTAGGGAAGCAAATTGCAGCATTTTTGGGAGAACGGGGGCGAGGAGTCAGAAAAAAAACTGCCAATATAAACCTTTCGACAAAGAAGGATCCTCCTAAAAGCAAAGACATAGTATGCATGCTATTTAATCACCCACATCAGGATTTTTCTATTTTTAGACCCTTTTATCTTTTTGTCCATCAGTTCCATCGCAGTATTTGAGATGGCGGGACAACCCCAACCTTCTGCCGTTCCTCTTGGACAGACGGGGTAATCAGTAACCATATCCCAGCCGTGAAAGACGATTTGCCGGCTCAAGGCATTGTTGTTGGAGGCTTCCAAGCCATGCATTAAGTACTTTACGTTAATTCCCCAGTTGCTGTAACCTCTTTCGCCAAGCACATATTTGCCAAGGGACGAGCAATGACTACCACTTGTATTGCTTGTTATCGCATTGCTTTTTGAACTGTCGCCTCCCCAAGGGTCGTCACAACATCCATGACTGACCAAAAAACTTTGAACAATCTCCTCTTTGTTAAAATCCCAAACAAAAAAACGTTTGGCACCTGAATGAATGCTCAAATCTATGAGTATGAAAAATTGGTCGTTGTATTTTTTTTTAGTGCAAAAACTCTTTGCTGCTTTTGCTTTGTCTTTATATTTCTGTTTCTCAAACGTATGACAATCTTCCCGATTGCTGAAATTGCGGGCATTTGATTCTCCACATCCTTGTATCACCAATAATGAAGTCAAAATCAATGTTATCAGAGAGGCTAATCTCATAAAATCACTTTGTATGGTTAAATAAATAGGTGCTTTATTGTCAAAAACGGCTCATCAGCATCGGGTTCATCCTTATCAACCAACCATACAACTCATTTAAGTATCAAACAATTCCCTGCCAATTGATTACATCATCAGGAAGAATTGTTGTTCTAATGACTTGGCAACTTAGTTGTTTAGTGGAATATATGTACAAACGCTCCTTGTTCGTAAGTATTGTATCGTACAAGTGAGAGGCTGTCGGCATCGGCTGCCCATTTTTTTGCAAGCCAACCTTTGTTTGAACCATCTATGACCAAGGTGTCAAAGTCGAAGCAATTTTTCAATGCACTCAACTCGGCAAAACAATTATGGGTCAGAAGGACGTAGTCAATCCTGATTTTGGAGTTTGATGGGACGGAGCAATAGTCTGTCGAGTCGGACAACAGCAATATGCGTTTATCAAAAAACTGTATAAAAGGCAAATCCAATAATAAATGTCCGGAAAACAGATTGGTGCCGGTATAGACACCCGGGTTTGCTTGTTCTTCTTGTTCTTGTAGTGGTAAGTAGTGGCGTTTTCTGATTTCCGGTCTTCGTTTGGAGGCTGCGGTTAATTGGTCAATACCCGCACTGTCAGCCAACACAATGGAATGATAGCCTTTTACAAATTCTATCGCCGTGGCTCCTTTCAGTTGGAAAACAGCAATCTCTGTATAATGTAAATTCCTATACTTATTGTATGCCCAACCCAAACTTAGCAACAACATCACCATCAAAGCCCATTGGATATAGCGTTTCTGTCTAAATACAAAGGCTATGGTCAGAAGTCCCAAAATCAGATACATAACCAATACCTCAGGCATCGAAACCGATAACCCTTGAATGACCGCAAAGGGGAGTTGTTGAATAAAGGACAAGTACATATTTAGCCACTTCAATACTGCACTCAATATTGCACCCAAAATTGTTGCTACCGGAGCTATGGGTGAGCATATAAAAAACAAAAAACCAAAAGGCAATAAATATCCCGATAACGGAACAGCCAACAGGTTGCCCAATATAAAATAAGTCGGAAACTGATTGAAATAATATATCGTAATGGGCGTAACGACCAATTGTGCTGCCAATGTTACCGTGCTGGCTTGCCAGACTTTGTCCAACAACCAATTATTAATATCGAATAGATTGTAGATTCGGGGTTGGTAAAAAATAATGCCGATGACCGCTAAATAGGAAAGCTGAAATCCGATGCGGGTAATGATAAATGGGTCATAAAAAAGGATGATCAATGCCGAAGTAGCGATGATATTATAGGAATTGGCTCGCCGGTTTGTGAGATGGCCGATAGCAAAAAGGGTAAACATCAAGGAAGCGCGGTTTACGGAAGGTGGTAATCCTGAAAGCAAAGCATAAAACCAAACAATGCCAATTACCAAAATTGATTTTACAATGATTGCCCATCGTCCGCGTTTAAAAAATAAGGAAAGCAACCAATTTGCCGACAGATAAATGATGCCGACATGCAAACCCGAAATGGCCAATACATGGATGGTGCCCGTATGCGAGTAGGTGTCTTCTATATCATCGGGCAAAAAGTGTGTATAACCCAACAAAAGTGCCATCGCAACACTTTTTTCTTCAAACCCCGTCAGATAGGTGTTGATAGCATTGATAAAATAGGTGCGCAGGTGGTAAACAAAGGCGTACAAAGGGTGACCAATATTTAGGGGCAGTTGGTTGAATTGGTCGGATTTTATATAGGCTTGGTGGTAAATTTGCTGATAACTCAGATACTTTTGATAGTCAAACTCTCCCGGATTCTTGGGAGGTGTGATTGGTTTCAGCGAGTTTTTTACCAAAATCAAATCGCCGTATTGTAGTGGTTTGGTCAGACTGTCTTTTTCAAAATACACCAAAGCCTTGCCAAAAACAGATTTTCGTTCCTCAGAATTGCGAACCTCCAGCACCTTTACCTCGGCTTTATAGCTTCTGAACTTCTCAATCAAAGGTTCGTTTACCTGCATTAGCACAAACGATGAGTCGTTAAGTGAATGGCTAAAGTGGTTGGGATATTCTATTTCTCGTTTTTGTTGGGTAAGAACATACCCAATCAGCATCAGTAATGACGACAAAACAACTCCAAACCACCATTGCCGGCCATAGTTTTCTCTCCATTTACGCCAATTAAACAGCAGTAAAAGGACCAACCACAATCCCAAAATGATGGGAAGTAAAAATGTATATGCTATCGGGAAGTAAATGCCCGTGATGATGCCCCCAATAAAAGGCAACAATATTCTAAGAGCAGGCAGTTCTTCCCAGTTTAAGAATTGCATAGCATATCTGAGTTCAGGTAAACCCGTTGTTACTTAAAGCTGAAATTTGGAGGATGGTAAAGATATAACGACATTCCTCCTGTCATTAAAAATCGCTGCAACAATACAAAAAATTTATCGGTTTCGCTAGTTCCACGGTTAGAAGCTGTCCGGGAATTCTATATCCGCCGTTGTCTGGATAGTCTTTTGTGATGACACAGACAACGGCAAGTGCGAACAAATGACAAATCCAATCGTAAATAACCAGTCTTTAGTCTTCTATCTTCTTCCTCCAATCGTAATTCTAAAATCGTAAATCGTAAATTCAAAAAGTTATTCCTATTTTTGACCGACTACTTTTGGATGGAAAAAGGAAGACTTCGCTTCAAGCGAAGGCTTCCTTAACAAACATAACACAACAACACCCCCAATTCACCACTCCCTCTAATTAACACAGCATGAAAAGTCCCAACGCTTATTTCAGCTTTACCTACCTACAACGATTGACATTGTTTATCGTGATCCTCCAATGTATGCTATCAGGTACTATTTTGGAAGCTCAAAACAGCGGTAAAAATGCTGTTACAAATAGTTCGGGGTTTTCCGAAAAGCTGTATTCCTCTTTAAAGTGGCGCAGTATTGGTCCGGCACGTGGAGGGAGGTCTGCTGCGGTAACAGGAGTGGTTGGTAAGCCTGCTTTGTTTTATATGGGCACAACCGGAGGCGGAGTTTGGCGAACCAAAGACGGCGGTAATAATTGGGAAAACATATCAGACGGGTATTTTGGCGGTTCAATTGGTGCAGTAGCGGTTAGTGAGTCGGACAATAACGTGATGTATGTCGGGGGTGGAGAGAAAACCATTCGCGGGAATGTGTCATCGGGCTATGGGGTTTGGAAAAGCGAAGACGGTGGGGCAAGTTGGAAGGCATCGGGTTTGGACAAATCGCGCCATATTTCCCGCATCCGCATTCACCCCAAAGACCCCGATATAGCATGGTGTGCGGTGATGGGCAATGCCTACGTGAGCCACAAAGAAAGGGGGATTTTTCGCACAAAGGACGGAGGTAAAACATGGCAACCGGTTTTGCAGGTAGATCCCGATGTTGGAGCATTCGACCTCATACTCGACCCGTCTAACCCGCGCATTCTTTACGCAACGATGTGGCGGTTTCGGCGCACCCCGTATAGTTTTTCGAGCGGAGGGGAAGGCAGCGGTATTTGGAAAAGCACAGACGGCGGGACAACTTGGAAAAACATTTCGGAAAACAGCGGATTACCCAAAGCCCCACTAGGCATCATTGGCGTTACCGTTTCGCCGGTCAATCCTCAACGGGTTTGGGCATTGATTGAGGCAAAGGAAGGTGGGTTATTTCGTTCGGACGATGGGGGTAAAACATGGAAAAAAACCAACGACGAGCGCAACCTTCGCCAAAGGGCATGGTATTATACACGAGTATATGCCGACCCGCAAAATGCCGAGGTGGTTTATGTGTTAAATGTGGGTTTTTACAAATCACAAGACGGCGGCAGAACCTTTTCCTATATAGATACGCCACATTCTGACCACCACGACCTGTGGATTGCCCCAGAAGACCCTGAACGGATGATTATTGCCGATGACGGAGGCAGTCAAATTACCTACGACGGAGGTAATAAATGGAGTACCTACCTCAATCAACCCACCGGACAGTTTTACCGGCTGACTACCGACAGCAGTTTCCCGTACAGAATTTATGCCGCCCAACAAGACAACAGCACTATCCGAATTCCGCACCGAACTACCGGACGTTACTTAACCGACCGCGATTGGGAAGAAACGGCGGGTGGTGAAAGTGCCCATATTGCAGTAGATCCTCTCAATCCCGACATTGTTTATGGAGGCAGTTACGATGGTTATCTGACGCGGTTAGACCATCGCACAAAACAAGAGCGTTCCATCAATGTTTGGCCTGACAATCCGATGGGCTATGGGGCAGAAGGAATGAAATACCGTTTTCAATGGAATTTCCCCATCTTTTTTTCACTCCATAACCCTAAAAAACTATACGCTTGCTCAAACCGGCTGCATGTTACCTACAACGAAGGGCAGAGTTGGGAGATTATAAGCCCCGACCTTACCCGTAATGATTCGACCAAACTCGGACCATCCGGTGGGCCGATAACAAAGGACAATACTTCAGTAGAATATTATTGCACCATCTTTGCAGCAGCCGAGTCACCTATCGAAAAAGATTTGATTTATACCGGTTCAGACGATGGCATGGTACATATTACCCGAAATGGCGGGAAGGATTGGCAAAACATTACCCCTGTCAATATGCCACAATGGTCAATGGTAAACGCCATCGAACCGCATCCGACCGAAAAAGGATGTGTTTACATTGCCGCCACTCAATACAAACTCGGCGACTTTGCACCTTACCTTTACAAAAGCAAAGACTATGGTAAAACATGGACACTCATCACCAACGGCATTGACCCCGAACACTTTACCAGAGTGGTGAGGGCAGATCCCAACCGAAAAGGGCTACTCTATTGTGGTACGGAAAAAGGGATGTATCTGTCGTTTGACGATGGTCTTCATTGGCAGCCCTTCCAATTGAACTTGCCCATCGTGCCCATTACCGATTTGGCAGTGAGAGATAACAACCTCATAGCCGCCACCCAAGGCCGAAGTATTTGGATAATAGACGACCTGACTCCCTTGCACCAATTGGATAATACAGTGGCATCCGCCAAACACTATCTCTACAAACCACTGCCTACCTATAGGATGAGCGGAACCGGTACAGGAGAAGCCAATTTTAGCGGTGAAAACAGGACAAGCGGGGTAATGATACATTATTATCTAAAAGAAAAGCCCGACTCAACGTCTAAAATCTCGCTCGAAATTTTGGAAAACGACTCGATTGTCATTCGGAAATTCTCGAACAAGGCCAAAGAAGACCGCGACAAAATCACCCCCAAAGACAGTACTAATTTGTTTGTTTGGGATATGAGTTATCCGAGTGCCAAACGATTTGACGGGATGATACTTTGGTGGGCAAACTTGAGCGGCCCCACCGCTTTGCCCGGAAATTACAAGGTGCGATTGACGGTCAACGGAAATGTGCAAACCCAAGATTTCACCATCCTCAACGATCCAAGAACAACGGCGACTGCTCAGGAAATGAAAGAGCAGTTTGATTTTGTCAAATCGGTTTGCGACAAACTGACCCAAACCCACGAAGCCATCATCAATATCCGCGAAGTCCGAAAACAATTGAACGATTATACTTCGAGAGTAAAATCCGATTCGTTGATGAAACCCTTGATCACCAAAGCCAAAAACATCGACTCGTTGATGACCATTATTGAGGAAACGCTCTACCAAACCAAAAACAAAAGCGGCCAAGACCCGTTGAATTTCCCCATTCGACTGAACAACAAACTTGCCCACTTGAATGCGCTGACTTCCTACGGTTATGCACCACCTACCGACCAAGCAATTGCGGTAAAAAACGAAATTACCGATGCCATTAACGAGCAATTAGATAAGGTCAAGGTGATTTTTGAAAAGGAAGTGCCGGAGTTTAACCGTATGGTCAAGGAGCTTGAAGCAGATGTGATTATTCTCTCGAAACCCGAAGACTCCAAAAAATAGAACGGTGTTTGTTTCGATCTCCTTCACTGCTAAATCTATCTTTCTATGTATAGCTACGAAACCCTAATGGCCGCCATTGCCACTCAGTTCAACCGAAATTCGACCACAGGCGAGATTTCGATGTTTGCGGTTGTAAAATTGTCTTTAGACGGTTATATAAAAGTGAACGACCCAACCACCAAAGCCGAAGCCATGGCCATCATAGCGGCCTTTCATCTCTATCGTCATCGGTTGGATGAGACTTCCAGAAACTTTTTTGCAAAAAACCTGCGCACTTCTATCAACCGTTTTAGTGGCTTGCGAGATTGGCGGTTATCACAATGGGCCGTTCCTGAAGTGTTAGATTCGACATACACCGCACTCCGCACACAAGCAATGGTTGGCGTATGGAGTAAAATGGACAGCTACAATTCCGGTAGTTTTAGTTACAAGAGTTTTGGTAAACTCATTTTACAAAGCAACGGGGTTTACCGAAAATCCAACCAAAGCTACGCATCCGATACCTATAAATATAGCGACGGCTCGTACAAGGGCAGTTCGTCAGGTGAAAACAGGGGTGATGAAGAGGTTGGGTTATGGGGAAATTCTTTCGACGATTTTTACCTCTGCGACCCCAACGACAGAACTTACTACGCCTACAATTGCCATTTAAACAAAGGGAACACGTTACTTTTATCCCAACCCAACAGAGAGGAGCAAGTATGGTCGAAAATTGGGTAAGCGGCAATTCTTTAAATTAAGTTTCCTTTTATAGATAGTGAATTGGAATTGCACTACCTTTGCGGGGTTCAAATCATCATCAACTTTTAAAGGATGAAAACAATCATTTGTAGTTATCTTCTTGTGCTCGGCATGTTGATAACAGCATGTAATACTTCCGAAAACCTGACGGATAAAAAGGCAACTCCAAGCAAGACTCCCAAGATGACCTCTAAAGTTAATACCTCTGAAAAGCAAGATAGTGAAATTATTGATACCGTTGCAGACAGAAATTTAAGTAATATTCCCGCCTTAGAGTCCATCCCCATCCAATCCGTTGACGGTAATGAAACGCCTAAAGACAACGCCGATAAAACAGCCGAAAACAAAACAACACAAGAGAATAAACCTTCGGCGATGGAGTTTATGACGACAGAAGATTTGAGTATGCGTGCCACCTCTTCGCGTGCCAAACAACCACGCATTGCAGGCAATAAAGCAAGCATGAGTTTTGCAGATACCAATCACGACTTTGGCAATATCAACACCGGTGAAAAGGTTACGCATGTTTACAAATTTACCAATAACGGCAACGCCCCTCTCATCATTCACAATGCCACAAGCACTTGTGGTTGCACGGTTCCTGAAATACCTTTCGAACCCATCGCCCCCGGTGATACCGGCAGCATTTTGGTTCATTACGACAGCACCGGTAAAGTAGGTTCACAAAACAAAACCGTTACCATTCAAACAAACGGCAGTCCTCCTATCTATTACGTTTACTTCAAAGCCCTTGTTGTTACCGAAAGCAAAGAAGACAAAGCTAACAAAACAGAGCAAGAATAGCAACAGGTAAATACCCACGACTAAATGACCGCTCAGGAATTTCGCAAATATGCCCATCAATTGACTGATTTGATGGCCGATTACCTCGAAAACATCGAGCAATATCCGGTCAAATCGCAAGTGCAGCCCGGTGAAATTCTCCAACAATTACCTCTTTCTCCTCCCGATTTACCCGAAACCTTCGAGCAAATCCTACAAGACTTCTTGAACATTGTTTTGCCCGGCATCACGCATTGGCAACATCCTTCTTTTTTCGCCTATTTTCCTGCAAACTCCAGCTATCCCTCTTTATTGGCCGAAATGCTCACGGCAAGTCTTGCCGTTCAAGGCATGTTATGGGATACTTCCCCTGCCGCAGCCGAGTTAGAAGAACGGATGATGGAATGGCTCAAACAAATGACCGGCATACCTGAGGAGTTTCAAGGGGTGATTTACGATGGTGCTTCAACAGCCACATTAAGTGCCATGATCAATGCAAGGGAACGAGCAACAAATTACCAAATCAACCAAAACGGGTTCGCTTCTAACCAAATCTTCAGGGTTTATACCTCGTCCGAAGCACATTCTTCCATAGAAAAAGCGGCAAAGATGGCCGGTATCGGAAAGAATAACGTGGTTAAAATCTCCACAGATGACCAATTCCGCCTTCGCCCCGATGTTTTGGAAAAAGCCATTGCTGATGATAAGGCTAAGGGATTTACCCCGCTTTGTGTGGTTGCCACTTTGGGAACAACAAGTTGTACTGCCATTGACCCATTAGAACCCATTGCTTCAATTTGCGAAAAGCATCACCTTTGGTTGCATATAGATGCTGCTTATGCCGGAAGTGCGCTCCTGCTTCCCGAATATCGTTGGATGATAAAAGGCATCGAACAAGCCGATAGCTTTGTGTTTAACCCACACAAATGGTTATTGACCAATTTTGACTGCACCGCCTATTTTGTAAAAGATAAAAACGCCCTGCTCAACACGTTCAGCATCTTGCCCGAATACCTAAAAACGCAATGGGAAGCAAAGGTCAATAATTATAGCGATTGGGGTCCTCAACTCGGCAGACGGTTTAGGGCGTTAAAGTTATGGTTTGTCTTGCGATGCTATGGTGTTGCAAATTTGCAACGGCATTTGCGCCAACATATACAATTGGCCAAAGATTTAGCGCAAAAAATGGAGCAACATCCGTTCATCGAAATCTTAGCCCCCATTACGCTCAACCTGATTTGCTTCAGAACTTCCCCTCCCCATCTGATGGAAGACGAAAATTTGCTCAACGACTTCAATCAACAACTGCTCACTAGACTGAATCAATCGGGTAAAATGTATTTGTCGCATACCAAGTTGAATGGAAAATACACCCTGAGAATGGTGATAGGTCAAACCAATGTTCAAGAACATCATGTCGAGCAAGCATGGCAAATGATTCAATCGGAACTTACAGAGATGCTTCCAGAAACATCTTGATTTCCAATCGGGTTAAACCAACCAAGAAGTAAAACTAAGAAGTTAGCCACGAATGCACGAATGATAGTTAAGTTATTATTCGTGCATTCGTGGCAACAAAAAGATATTCAGCCATTAACAAGAAAAAAATATTCATTCGTGCATTCGTGGCAACAAAAAAATTTCATTAGCTTAGTTAAGGTCTTGCCAAAACCGGCGGCGGTTGATTTTGAGGTCTTGTAACAAGGCGGATTTAACACGGATGGTAAACACATAATAACGGTATTGACCGGTTGGTGCAAGGGTTAAAACCATTTCCCAGCAATGTAAATCGCGGGTAACGTCTAAAGTAGTTCTCGCCAGTTTTTTGTAAGCAAAATCATAGCCGGAATTAAAAGCTACCCGCCATTTTGGACTGATATTGACTTCGCCATTAAAGTTAAGGCTTTGGGTAATGAGCGTTGTATCAATACCGTTGCGCCTTGTGGGGCGAAGTGCCAAGGTATAATCCAACGACAATCGCCAAGGGATATTAAAATTTGAGAAAGCTTCGGGGTTGTTGTCCACTTCCTCCCGTTCTTGAGGTGTTCCTTCGTTTGAAATCAGTGTTTCCAATTCTTTGGAGCTAAAGGACGTGGCAATGGTTAAATTGGCAGAACTTAATCTAAGCGGGCTTTTAGTTGCTTTCCATTGTGTTTGGTTAATGCTTCTTCCTTGACCGTCAATAGCATAGGGGTCGAGCGCACCGCTTAAATTGACCTGCACTTTTTTGGCCAAGGTAACCCCACCTCCAAAAGTAATCGGTGCCCAACGCATACTATCGGCCAAGAAATTGTAGGAGGTATTAAAATTCATACGGTCTAACAGGTTAATTTTCTTCTCCCCGTTATTGGTGGTGTCCTTTGCCGAGAATACTTTCATCTGCAAATTGTTGTTGAGGCTAAAACTCATAGACCCGACATCCCCCCTAGAAGGTCCGCCAAATATCGCTCCCTCAAAAACAGAATATTGAGTACTGTCTCCTTTAATATTGTTTTGAACATAGCGGTAATAATTCCAAAAGTCCGAACCAAAGTCGGGTTGGTAATTCAAACTCACTGAAGGAGTAACCTCGTGACGGACTGAGCGAATTTTCCCCTTTTTAAAGTTCAAAAACCCGAACAATTTGGTGGTGGCACTGATACCGGTATTCAATTGTTTCACACTTCGCTTAAAACCCGAAATATCGAGCGTTTGCAAATTGGGTAGAATGGTGTCAATTGTCGTTTCACCGTTGGGTTTTGTACTTATTTGGTAAGTCGTATCGGGCTGCCACTGTTTTTCAATGGTTTTAAAATACCACGCTTCGGAATAAGTAACCGTAGGGCTGATATTGATATACTTAAACAAATTGAAGTTGGTACTTGTACTGGCGTTGTGTTCCACTCCATACTTAGCATTGTCTAAAAAAGCGCGGGTAAACAAAAGCGAATCGGTTACAGAAGTTCGAGCTTCGGCTCGCATATTATACGAAACACCTATTTTTTCATACCATCTTGCGCCGCCTATCTGAATTTTACGGGCAAATGGAAACTGACGGTTAATGTCCACACGTAAACTTGGCAGGGTTACATTGACCAATTTCGTATTGGTGTTTTGGTCGAGCCTTCCGGTCAAAGCAACACGCAAAGGAGTGCCGGGCACGCTAAAGTTGTAATTGATGCTAGACGAAAGGGTATTGGTCAAAACGTTGTTGTTGCGCACTTCAAACTCGCGGTTGTATCCGCTGCTTCCAAATCCAACATTGGCAGAAAAAGTACTGCTCGGTCTTGCTTTCGGGTCTTGAGAATGATTCCAGCGAACAAAGAAATTATTTGCCTCTGTATAAGCAGGGGTAATGCGGTCGCCTGTTTTATTTACCCCGTAATCAATATTGACACTTCCATTGAACTTATAACGCTTTCGATATCCTGAAGTAATATTAGCACGCCAACTTCCATTGGTATAAATATCTCCTGTCAGCTCAAGGTCGGCATAATCGCTGAAGCCTAAGTAATAACCGCCACTCTGTAAGTAAAATCCCCTATTGGGAGAATAGCCGTAGGCAGGTAAAAGTACCCCGGATCGCTGACCCTTAGCAATGGGAAAGATTCCGAAAGGTAAAAACAAAGGAGTAGGCACATCTTCAATAATCAATTGTGCAGGTCCCGAAATGATGAGTTTGTTCGGGATAATTTTGACCTTATTCACATTGATTTTAAAATGCGGATGATCTTGATTGCAGGTAGTATAGTAGGCATTGCGGCCAAACATTTCGTCGTACTCATTCTTTTTAACCACTTCCCCCCTCAAATAACCATCCCCTTCTTGGGTAACGATATGGGTGAGCCGTCCTTTTTTAGTATCGAAATTGTAAATCATTTCGTCCGATTGAAAAGTGCGTCCATCGTCCGAAAAAACAGGATGATCGTAGAGTGAACCCAATGAATCGGTAGCAGCATTGGCCTTAATGGTTTTTTTGGTATAGTCAAGCAACAAGGTAGCAGCGGTAATCGTCATACTGCCTTGGTTAATCTTGGCCTTCGTGTAGAGGTATATCTTTTGATTGGTGATGTCGTAAACAATCGAATCTCGGGCACTGTATATTACCTTCTCTTTGATATTGCCATCCGCCATTTTTAATTCAACCGTATCGGTTGTGGAGATAATCGAATCTCCGGGCAATTCCAATTCCTCTACACCTAAAGGCTTGACCATCAAACTATCTTGTGCCAAAACAGATTGAAACTCCAAAGTCAGAAGGAGCAGAAATATATAAACAGTATTTTTCAATTTCGATTAAACTAATGAGTTTTTTTGTCGTTTCAGTAAGTTTGTGGTAATTTTGCACAAACCCTAAAGCCGCCAATTTTATCTATTATGAAGATAAGCCTACTAAACGTACTGAGTCAACATTTTATTAAAAGATTACCAATCTATTTAACTGTGCTGACCTTTTGTTGGATAAGTCCCTCCTTGTCCAAAGAAAAGTCAACTTTCCCGCGTACCGTTAAAACAGTCGTGATTGATGCCGGACATGGGGGCAAAGATAGCGGATGTTCCGGTAAATCGGTGAAAGAAAAAGATATAGCCTTAGCAGTCGCTCTCAAAGTAGGTGAGTACATCAAACTAAATGTTCCGGATGTAGAAGTTTTGTACACCAGAGAAACCGATAAATTTGTCGAACTGCACGAAAGAGCTTCTTTTGCCAATCGAAATTCCGCAGACTTGTTCATCTCCATCCACTGCAATCATTCTTCTGCTTCATCTGTAAATGGAACGGAAACGTATGTGATGGGAAGTAATAAAACTGAAGCAAACTTAGAAGTAGCAAAACGAGAAAACTCGGTGGTTGCCTTAGAAACTAATTATAAAGACAAGTACGACGGCTTTAGCTTAGATGACCCTACTTCGGATATTATCTTTTCTCTATACCAAAACGCTTACATGAAGCAGAGTTTAGATTTTGCTAAAATGATAGAAGATCAATTCAAAAACAGGGCAATGAGACATAGCAGGGGGGTGAAACAAGAAAGCTTTTTAGTGCTTTACAAAACAAGTATGCCGAGTGTTCTCATCGAAATAGGTTTCTTGAGCAATAAATCCGAAGCACAATTTCTCGACTCCGATATTGGTCAGGCATTGATCGGTTCAGCTGTTTACCGTGCCTTTAAAGACTACAAACTTTATATGGATAATAAATCGCAAAATGGAGTTAAAAAGTCGCAGTAAATCATTATACCCTAATTTGCCTTCTTTTATCCACTCAAAAAAGGTTTTTACTTGCCAAATAACGATATTTGATAGATTTTGAGTTATTTTGCACCGCTTATAGTTAAACCTTAAAACATCCTACGTTGAGTATCAAAATATCAAACGAAACTAAGGTGGGCGCACTGACCCTCGCTGCCATCATTGCCTTAGTCTTTGGCTACAATTATCTTAGAGGGAAAAATCTTTTCAGACAACAAATTGTCTATTATGCCGTCTATGACCGTGTGGATGGACTCTTACCGGCCAATCCGGTTTTGGTAAATGGGTTACAAATTGGAATTGTGGATAAAATATACCTCAAAGAAGATGACCGCACACAAGTAGTGGTGCGTTTTTCATTGAAAATACCAATTGATATTCCCAAAAACTCCACCCTTCAAATCGTAAGTTCCAGTTTGTTGGGTGATAAGGCATTAGAGCTGAAAATGCCGCAGACCCAAACTGCCGAAGAACTTGGCAATTTGGTTTATGCCACACCGGGTGATACCTTAGAGGGCATTAGAGAGGTTGGAATTACCGAAATGGCCTTAAAAGAAATCCAACCGATTAAAGAAAAGGCAGAACATTTGATACAAACCTTAGATTCTACGTTGGTGTCTATCAATGTTTTGCTCAATTCTGAACGTATGGATCAGATTATTACCGATGTTTCGCAAAGCATCAGTTCGGTCAGAAATTCTTTGAAAAGTATTGAGAGCACTGCGGTCAATGTTAGTAAATTTT
Source organism: uncultured Bacteroidota bacterium (assembly GCA_937907475.1). Classification (GTDB taxonomy): domain Bacteria; phylum Bacteroidota; class Bacteroidia; order Chitinophagales; family UBA2359; genus UBA2359. The sequence goes on from CALCIK010000064.1 coordinate 28,500, forward strand.
CCGATACGGAGTTTTCTAAAATCTCCTCTACTTTGGATAATATCGAAAAGCTTAGTAAAACGATTGGCGATAATACTTCCAAAATCAACACAATCGTTTCTAATGCCGAAAGGATTACCGATAACCTTGGTGATTTGTCCGACAATTTGGCTAAAACCGATATAACCGCCATCGTTCAAAAGGCCAATCAAACCCTTGCCGAAATTGCCGAAATCACCAACAAAATCAAAAACGGCGAAGGGAGTATTGCTATGTTGATTAACAACCCCGATTTGTACAATAATCTCGAAGAATCGAGCGCAAGTTTAGACCGTTTGTTGGTGGACATCAAACAAAATCCTAAAAACTATCTCGGATTTTCTTTCATTACCATCAACAAGAAAGATAAAACGCCTGCCCCTGCCAAATCTGTTCCCAAAATCGAAAAACCAAGCGAAAACTGATTTCAGTAAGCATTCTGTATATTGTTCAACCGGAATAGTTTTGGGCTTTCTTTCCTTTGATTTTGACTTTGCACATCTTGTTTCCAGTTTTGTGCGTTTATCTGTTTTATGATAACATTACCTTTCAGTAAAAACTTCTTTTTCCCTGCTCTTAACTCACTTGTTGGCGTGTGTTGCTTATTCTTGATATCCTTTTCTTTACAAGCGCAACCTACTCCTGCCACAACTCCCCCTGCCGAAGACAAAACTTTGCAAATTATCAGTGCCGATGAGTTGGAAGTGATTACCAAAGGCACTAAACCTGCCCGGAAACTCAAAGGAAACGTCGAATTGCAACAAGGGGACGTAACAATGAAATGCGATAGTGCCTTGTTTTTCTTTGAAGAAAACAATATCGAGGCTTTTGGAAACATACATATCAGACAAGGTGACTCGGTGGATATTCATTCCGACCGGTTGATTTACAATGGTAATTCGCAAAAGGCCACACTTTACGATAAGGTAAAACTGAACGATAAGGCTACGGAAATTACCGCAGATACCCTCTATTATTATGTGCCGTTGAGGAAAGCTGTTTTGCAAAACAGGGTCTATATGACCGATAAGAAGAACGATGTTTATGCAAACAGAGTAGATTATTACGTCAATACCAAAAAGGCGGAGCTATATAAGGATGTCAGGTTGACGGATGGGAAAGTTAATATTACTGCTCAACGGATGGACTACGATGTCAACCTTCAGGAAGGGACTTATAGTGGCGGGGGGAAGTTGGTGGATGGAACAACTACGCTAACCAGTCAAAAAGCGCACTATTATGGGGCAGCAAAAAAAACAGTTTTTGAAGAAAATGTCCATTTGGTGTCGCCGGAATATGATTTGAAAACCCCTCAACTGACTTATGATATTAGAACGGAGGAGGCTGTGTTTCAAGGGAAGTCGGTGATTACCGATAAAGACGGGGCGACCATCAATACGACAGCGGGGGTGTATGATACCAAAAATGATAGACTCAAAATGAACCAAAGGACGGCTATTGTCAACCAATCTCAAACCCTGATTGCCGATGACTTGGACTATAACAAGGTACTTGGTTTTGGAAAGGCACGGGGAAACGTTGTTTGGAAGGATACGGTGCAAAACATCACTATTACCGGACAATCTGCCGACTTTGACGATGTCAAACATACTGTAATGGCTTACAATCAACCCATGTTGATGAACATCAGCGGAAACGATACGCTCTTTTTGACAGCAGATACCCTCAAAGGGTTCACTCAACCGAATAAACCTAAGCCAAATGAGGTCAAAGACACAACTGAAATGAAAGCTTTTTACGCTTATAGGAATGTAAAAATGTTTCGGACTGACATGCAGGCGGTTTGTGATTCACTTGTTTACACCACTACCGACTCTGTGTTCCGGATGTTTTACAATCCCATCGTTTGGTCTGATAATAACCAAATGTATGCCGATACCATTATCGCATATACCCAAAACAATAAGCTGAAACAGTTAGACCTTATCCGTTCTGCTTTTATGGCGAGCAAGGAACAGACCAATGTGTTTAACCAAATCAAAGGAAAAAACATTCAAGGATTTTTTAACGATACGACGATTACCCATATCTATGCAGATGGGAATGCCGAAAGCGTTTACTACATCAAGGACGAGCAAGATGTGTATAGCGGGGTGAATAAATCGCAAAGTAGGGTACTGTGGATTTACTTTGTTAGTAAAGAGGTGGATAGAATTGTATTTGTCGAAAAACCTGAAGCTACATTTTACCCTATTCAACAGGTAAAACCCGTTGATTTTCTGCTGAAGGGATTCCGTTGGTCGGAGAACAGACGACCGGAACGCCCCTTGATGCTCATTTCAATGAATAAATAACCCATTTCAACCTCAAATTTTCTCAAAACCATGGCTTCTATCAATTTTGTTTCACCGGATTTTGCCATTAACCATCTTCATTCAGGTGATAGCGTGTTTATTCACAGTGTAGCGGCGGCTCCTCAGTTCTTGATTAACGCCATGATGCAACGTGCGCCGGAATTGAAGAACGTTCGCATTTTGCAATTGCACACCGAAGGTCCGGCCCCATACAGTGAGGCGCAATATGAAGGCATTTTTGAGGTTTGTGCCTTTTTTGTCGGGGCAAATGTGAGGCAGGCGGTTAAGGAAGGACGCGCCGATTATTTTCCATTGTTTTTGAGCGAAGTGCCTGCGGTTATTCGACGCAAATTAGTGCCTGTCGATGTAGCATTGATTTCTGTTTCATTACCCGATAAGCATGGATATGTTTCGTTGGGTTGCTCTGTTGATGCGACTTTGGCCGCTGTTCAAAATGCTAGGATTGTGATTGCACAGGTTAACCGTTTTATGCCTAGGTCTTTGGGCGATGCACCGATACATGTGAGTCAAATTGATTTTTTTGTAGAAAGCGATATTCCTTTGCCCGAAACTGCCCTGCCAAAGGCTTCTCCAGCCGACCTGAAAATTGGTGAATACATCGCTACTTTGGTCGAAAATGGGGCGACTTTGCAAATGGGTATCGGTTCTATTCCCAATGCGGCATTGGCAAACCTTACCAACCACAAGGGTTTGGGCATTCATACCGAAATGTTTTCCGATGGGCTGCTGCCTTTGATTGAAATGGGCGTGGTTACTAATCAATATAAACAAATTCACCGTCATCACATCGTCAGTAGCTTCGTGATGGGCACTAGGAAGGTCTATGATTTTATTCATAACAATCCCCGTGTACTGATGTTGGATGCTGCTTTTGTGAATGATACGGCTATCATCCGTCAAAATCCCAAAGTAACGGCGATTAACAGTGCGATTGAGATAGATTTGACCGGTCAAGTTTGTGCCGACTCTATCGGAACGAGTATTTTCTCCGGTGTTGGTGGACAAATGGACTTTATTCGAGGGGCAAGTTACTCGGAAGGTGGGAAGCCCATCATTGCCATGAACGCTACCACCGGTAAAGGGGAAAGTAAGATTGTCCCTGCACTGAAAGCGGGAGCAGGCGTAGTTACGACTAGAGCCAATGTGCATTACGTAGTAACAGAGTTTGGAATTGCCAACCTATACGGCAAAACCTTGAAAGAGCGCGCCGTAGAATTAATTAGAATTGCTCATCCCGACCACAGGGAGGCGTTGGAACGGTCTGCTTATGATAGATGGAAGGGGAATTTTTAATTTACGATTTACAATTGAAGAAAGAAGACTTAAGACTTTAGACCAACATGAGTGCCACACATTAAAAAAGGCAAGGGAAGCGATATGTTTGTAATTTTGCGAATTGCAAACCCAAAATCAAAATATATGCTTCCCGACATTCAACTCTTACCGACATTGCAAGGTATCCTGCCTATTGCAAAGATAGCACAACTGCATGACATTCTGTATTGCTTTATGTGTATCCGATACGGGGTAAGTGTTCGGAGTTTAAGCCGCTATAGTGGATATAGTTTGCGAACATGGTTTCGTTTTTTGAAAGGAAGTTACCCATGGGCAATCATTAGAGTTACTATTTTTAACCCACAGTTTGCAGATGAGTTTTTACCTACCGACCTTGTCAATGCCGCTTAAATAAAAACGATGGTAGTCTATTTCCAAACCACAATTATTAACATTCGCTCTATGTGTGGCACTCATGTTGACATAACATCACAGTTATAAGGAGGTGATCTCTGTTTTAATTTCCCTTCACTGTTTATCGGAAAAATGTAACTTTGCCCCGTTTTACTCACCCCACCCTCATTTTTTACCATGCAACAAAACGATTCGGTCGTCGAAAGCAGTCATAAAAGATTTGACGACGTTGTGCGCCGACATTTTCCGGGCAAATTGGTCTTGTTTGAACAATCCTCTCCATCTAAATTCAGTCTCAGATGTGAAAATCGGGTTACGATGCTGATTGATGTCGTTACTGATAGCATCATTCGCTTTCGATATTCGATAGATGGCGAATTTGACCCCGATTTTTCTTATGCTATCAATCCCGAATTTAAACCGGAAATTATCGTTCCGGTGCGTTTTCAGGAAACTGAAACTGCCATAGAAATTACCACCGCTAAACTGCGTTGTACGATATCCAAACATCGGCTATTGTTGCGCATTTACGATAACGCCGGTAATTTGCTTTGCGAGGACGATACCGGCTTTTACCTTCGCGAAAGCATTTTATTGGGTATCACCGAGGTAAAGGTTACCAAAAAAGCCCCATTGGGTAAAATGTATTTCGGACTTGGCGACAAACCTGTTCTTGACTTTGATTTGCGCGGAAAAGCATTTGAAAACTGGTGTACCGATACCTTTGGTTACGAAACCGATACAGACCCCATTTACCGTGCTATTCCTTTTTACTATGCCCTGCACAATAACCAAGCTTATGGCATATTTCTCGACAACACCTATCGCACGCGATTTAGCTTCGACCGGCAAGGGAATGGCATTAGCAGCTTTTCTGCCGCGGGAGGGGATATTAACTACTACTTTATTTACGGGCCGGAACTGCAATCAGTCGCCACGCAATATACACAGTTAACCGGCACCCCTGAATTGCCACCCCTTTGGGCCTTGGGCTATCATCAATGCCGTTGGAGTTACTACCCCGAAAGTCATGTCAGGCAAGTTACCGAAGCCTTTAGGCAAAAGCAAATACCCTGCGATGTCATTTACCTCGATATTGATTATATGGACGGGTACAGATGTTTTACTTGGGACAAAACCCGTTTCCCTGACCCCCAAAAACTGATTGACGACCTGAAAGAGCAGGGTTTTAAGATGGTGGTCATCATTGACCCGGGCATTTTGATAGACAAGGATTACGAGGTCTATCAGACGGGTAGCGAGGCAAATGTTTGGTGTCGAAGGGAGAACGGTAAACTCATGCGCGCTTCCGTTTGGCCACCCGAATGTGTGTTTCCCGATTTTACCGACCCCAATGTTCGGACTTGGTGGGGTAAACAGTACGAACACTTTTACAACCAACTCGGCATCAGCGGGTTTTGGAACGATATGAATGAACCCGCTATTTTTGAGGTCAAGCGCAAAACTTTTCCCGACCCGGTTCGCCACCATTACGACGGTCATGCTTGCAGTCACCAAAAAGCGCACAACGTCTATGGTATGCAAATGTCGCGTGCCACAAAAGAAGGATTGGCTCAACTTCAAAACCAAAAACGCCCCTTTGTCATTACCCGCGCTACTTATTCGGGCGGGCAACGCTACGCCTCGTGTTGGACGGGCGATAACCACGCCACTTGGGAGCATTTGCAGGTTGCCAACCTTCAATGTCAGCGGATGAGTGTGTCAGGATTTTCATTCATTGGCTCGGATATCGGTGGGTTTGCCGGAATTTCCAATGGCGAGTTGTTTGTCAGATGGCTGCAACTCGGCGCATTCCATTTGTTTTATCGAACCCATTCGATGGGCGCAAATGCCGATACTACCGCCTACGAAGCCACCCGAAAACCCATTACCGACCGCGAGCCGTGGGTGTTTGGCGAGCCTTTTACCTCCTACGCCAAGGCTGCCATTGAAATGCGTTACCGTTTGCTGCCTTATTTATACACTACTTTTTGGCAATACAGCAAATTTGGCATCCCCGCCATCAAGCCCCTTAGTTTTTACGATCAAACCGACCCAAAAGCTTGCAAACGGTTGATCGAGTTTATCGTTGGCGATCATATTTTAGTCCGTCCAGTTATCAAACCCACCAAAACTTCTGCCCGAACCTATTTGCCGCAAGGCAATTGGTATCACTTTTGGTCGGATAAACTTTATGCGGGAAAGCAAAAACACAAAATCGAAGCCCCAATGCACCAAATTCCCTTCTTTGTTAAAGAGGGTGCGGTTATTCCCCATTTTCCGGTCATGCAATACACCGGACAGGTGCCGGTTGAGGAGCTGACCCTGCATGTTTATTTCAAAAACGGCACCGAAAATAGCACCTATTACGAAGACGAGGGGGAAAACCACAGCTATTTGGAGGGAAATTTTGCCCTTCATACCTTTAAAACCGAAGGTTTGAACAGCAGTTTTGTTTTGAAACACGCCAAAGAGGGGGATTACCGTCCTACTTACGCCACCTGCAAAATCATTCTTCACGGATTGCCTTTTACTCCTGCAAAATGTGAGATTGACGGACAAAAGGCAAACATCAACAGGGCAGCATCTGCAGAGTATCCCGTGTATGAAATCACCGCGCCTCACAATTTTGGACAAATAGAGGTGCGGTAAGTACAGAATACTTCTCGTTTATTTAAATTGTTGAACATCTCTACATCCTTATTGAGTCTTTCAATGAGGCGGAAGGAGTTTTTGACAAGGCGGAAGGAGTTTTTGACAAGGCGGAAGGAGTTTTTGACGAGGCGGAAAGAGTTTTTGATGAGGCGGAAAGAGTTTTTGATGAGGCGGAAAGAGTTTTTGACGAGGCGGAAGGAGTTTTTGACGAGGCGGAAGGAGTTTTTGACAAGGCGGAAAGAGTTTTCGACGAGGCGGAAAGAGTTTTCGACGAGGCGGAAAGAGTTTTTGTCGAGGCGGAAAGAGTTTTTGTCGAGGCGGAAAGAGTTTTTGACGAGGCGGAAGGAGTTTTTGACGA
>CALCIK010000065.1 GCA_937907475.1 uncultured Bacteroidota bacterium
CTTCCTCTCTTCTTTCATAACATTGTCCAACATTTTTAGGGACACGCCTCTTTTTCTTAAACCAATCGCGATTGCTGTGTATTTGTACCCGTCTTCCGTCTAAAGTCTTATGTCTAAAATCTATTCATCAAACCAATTGCGAATGCAGGGTATTGGTTTCGGTTGTCGCTTCTTGGTGTTGAAGTGCGTGGTAGTATAAAACCGAGCAGTTTTGAGGTGTAAACAACTGTTGAGCTAAGTGTTGGATGGCATCGGTGGTAACTTTTTCATACTTTTCTATTTCCGTGTTCACTCCATTGGCATCGCCCAACACTTCAAAATAAGCAAGCATAAAGGCTTTTGTCCAAAGATTGGTTTCAGAAAAAACGATGGAAGATTCTACGCGGTTAATGGATTTTTGTAGTTCATCAGCCGGAATAGTGAGGTTTTGGAGTTTTTCCAATTCTTTCCACACTGCTTCCTCGGTTTGTTGCATAGTAATCCCTTTATTGAGTTTCGCTTCAACAACCAAAGTACCTTCATCAAACTCACCGTAGAAATGAGTGCTTACCGAGTTGCATAATTGCTGTTCTTTGACCAATGCCTGATAAAGCCTTGCCGATGAACCGGTAGATAGGAGGTCGTTTATAACATCTGTCGCGGGATAGTCGGGGTGCGTTCGGTTGCACACATGGAAACTCATATACAAAGCATCCAAAGGCACGTCGGCATTCACATGGAGGGTGCGTTTTTCGGTTTGCGGGAGTTCTTTCGGTAAATTTCGTTCATTGGGCACACCGGAAGGAATGCCGCCAAACCATTTTTCTATCAACGGCAATACAGTTTCGGCTTCAATGCCTCCTGCAACGCACAAAATGGCATTGTTGGGGCGGTAAAAACGGTAAAAAAAGGCTTCGACATCATCTAAGTTGGCTTGTTCAATGTGTTCGGGAATTAATCCGATGACCGGCCATTGGTAAGGGTGTTTTTTGTAACTAAGCGCACGCAATTTATGTGAAACATCACCATAAGGTTGGTTGAGACTGGTTTCTTTAAATTCTTCTACCACTACACTTTTTTGGACATTCAGAGAAGTGGGGCTGAAGTTTAATTGCATCATACGGTCAGATTCTAACCATAGCGCAGTTTCTATATTGGCAGCCGGAACTATTGCGTAGTAGTTGGTGATGTCGGGGCTGGTAAAGGCATTACACTCTCCTCCTGCATGATGTACCACCTTGTCATAATGCGGCACATTGACCGAACCGCCAAACATGAGGTGTTCAAACAAGTGGGCAAAGCCCGTTTTGTCGGCTGTTTCATCACGAGACCCTACATCGTATAGTACATTGACGACTGCAAGAGGGGTGGTTGGGTCTTCGTGTAGGAGTACGCGCAAGCCATTGGAAAGGGTATGTTTTTGGAAATTAATCATATTTGACAATACTAATTGTAACTAAGAACCGCAAATATACGCAAAAATGAGGTAAACAATCAGTCCTATGATATGGAGGGTATATAGGGATACCGTTTTTTACCTACTTTTCGGATTGGTTTGTAACCTTAAAAAAAATGTCGGATTGTTTTTATGAAAGTGATTTCAGTCAATGTGGGTAAAGCACAGGAAAAAGAATGGCAGGGTAAACTGGTCAGTACCGGAATTTTTAAACAAGCGGTCGAAACTTCACAATGGGTTTCGTTGATGGGCATGAAAGGCGACGAACAAGCCGATATGAAACATCATGGCGGAATTAATAAAGCTGTTTATTCTTACGACATGGCCTATTACACCCATTGGAAACAACACTTGCAACGAAAGACATGGGAGTTTGGGTTGTTTGGCGAAAACCTAACCACCCAAGGATTGTACGATAGCGAAGTTTGCATCGGAAATATCTATCAAATCGGTACTACTGTTTTACAAGCCATTCAACCGCGTATTCCTTGTTTTAAACTCAACATCCGATTTGGCTTACCCGACATGGTGGCGCAATTTTTTGAACACAAAAGGCATGGGGTGTACTTTAAAGTACTGCAAGAAGGCTATATCGCAAAGGGTGATGCGATTGAACTCATCAAAGCATCGGACTTCGAAATAACCATCACCGATGTAGTAGAATGTTTAACTTCAAAAGGTGAAGACCGAGGTAAGCTGTCTCAAATATTGGCAATACCACTCTTACCGGAAGTACTTAAAGAGGTATTTGGGAGGTTTTGATAGGGAGAGGTTAGAATTTAGACTTAAGACGCTAGACTATAGACTTAAGACAATTGGCAAATAAGCAATTGGCAATAGATATCTAACCCTGATGGGTAAAATATAATAGGTTGGTGACAAAATAGAAAATAGACAATAATTTGATAAACCAGCGATAAATCCATGGTCATAAACATTACACCCGAAGAGGCAAAGCGGTTGGTGTTGTCTGCACAGATGTTGGGCCAAAAGCAGGTAAAGGATGCCAAAGCCGATGCCTTAACCACAATTGAACATTTGGGTTATGTGCAGATTGATACGCTTTCGGTGGTAACGCGGGCGCATCACCACACGCTTTGGTCGCGACTTCCCGATTGTTATGCTGAAGCGCATTTACACAAGTTGTTGGCATACGACAAAACGATATTTGAATATTGGAGTCATGCGGCTTCTTACCTGCCGATGCGGGATTTCCGGTTTTCGTTGTTGGTCAAGGAACACTACGCGAGTGGTGGTTCGCATTGGTTTGAACAAGATAAACGCATGAACCAATTTGTACTCGACCGCATTACGGCAGAAGGCGCTCTCCAAAGCAAAGACTTTGAAGGCGATAAAGGTCGAAGCGGACAACCTTGGTACGAATGGAAATCGGCCAAACGCGCCTTGGAACAAATGTTTATGGAAGGGCGATTAATGGTCAGTCAGCGAAAAGGGTTTCAAAAAGTGTATGACCTTAGCGAACGGGTTTTGCCCGAAGGAGTCAACACCGCCCACCCCACACCAACGGAATATGGTCATTACCTTGTTCAAACTGCATTACGCGCAAATGGGTTGTGTACTGAGTCTGAGATATACTATTTACGTCCAAGATGGAAAAATACGGTTCGCCAAGTCTTGCAACAAGGCGTTGAAGCAGGCAATATCATTGAAGTTGCCGTTGAGGGTTATGAGAAAGAACGTTTTTACGCGCTTCCCGATGTAGTGGCGAGGGCATTAAACAACTCCTCTTCGGGCAATGCCAATCCTCAATTGCACTTGCTTTCGCCGTTTGACAATTTGGTCATCCAGCGCAAACGCCTTTTGCGTTGGTTTGGATTCGATTATATAATTGAATGTTATGTGCCGGAGCCTAAACGCAAATTTGGTTATTTTGTCCTGCCTGTGCTTTGGGGCAATACTTTTATCGGCCGTCTTGACCCTAAAGCCGACCGCAAAGCCGGTAAGCTTTACGTCAAAAAATGGTTTGCCGAAGCAGGTGCGCCGCCTGAAACGGAATGGCTACCCCAACTTCAAGCAAAACTACATGCTTTTGCCCGGTTTAATGGTTGCGAAGAAGTGGTATTTGAATAGAAGCGGATAGCAGTATTTACTAAGGAACGGGTTTAAAATATGGGTTAGGGATGCTTACTTCATAAAAAACGCTTGCCCATTTTGGCGGTAAAGGCGCTGCCCGTTCCTGCATCTCCGTAGCATCCGATTCTCTTGTTTCGGTTTTGGGCGGTGGCAGTGCATCTTGTTGAAAAGCATTCAGGGAAATAGGTTTGTCGCTCACCACCAACAATAGTCCGAATGTAGTGGCAGGGTAATTGTATTGTTTGATAAACGCTTCTTGTACCAAGCCAATCCATTCGGAACGGTTGCCATTGGGTAAAGGAACCGAGGCAAAAACAGTTGCACCGGGTTCAACCGAAACAGACGCCCCCGACAGGGTATCGGTAACGATATCAAACAATTGACCGAGATAGGCCAAGGCGCAGTGATATTGCTTGAAGGACGATGTGTTGGTAATGGCTATCTTGATAGAACCCGAAGGGGCATTGGTCAGGCTTTCCTTTGGAGGCACTTGTGCATAACCGGCAGCACCCTTATTTTTTGCATCAAAAACGACCAATTGCTCGCTACCCACCGGAGTTTTAAATAGAACCTTGAGGGCGATGTCTTTGGGTGAAATAGAAGTTGCCGGTACTGTGTTTTGAAAACTTTTGATATACTGCCATCGGGCAATATGCTTTAGATAGGCAAAGATAGCATTGACCGATGCCTCCTGATACCCTTCTACTTGCCGCGCAACGGGCAGTTTATTGGCAGCATAGACCAATTCGTATTGGCTGTTTTGTGCAACAATGCGATAGGCATTCAGAATATTACCCCTGTTAGTAGCAAACACATTCGCTCGATGCAATTCGCTACGGTGGGTGTTGTAATACTTGCCGAGTTCATTCACTCCGGCGGCATTTCCGGTAATACTAAAAAAGAGAGGGCTGGTGAATACATTTCTGACATAAGCCCCATACGTTTTATCTTTACTTAACCCGGCATTGACGACAAATTGAAGGGTGCAATGATTGGCAAAAACCTCTGTGATTTGTGCCGTAGCCAACACCGCATTACTTTGGTTGTCAAGGGCATCTACCTTAATTTTTTCAAGTCCGAAAGGAGGAATGCCATGCACCGCCCCAAGCCCTAACTGCCAAGTGGCATTGTTTGGATGGTAGTTAATGCTTCCCTGTATGGGTTCGCCTTCTACCAAACCGCCCAAAAAACGTTGATACAAAACAGCGGGAGCCTCAGTAATGGGAGTTGTACCGCTTTGTTCGACCACGTAAATCTGAGGCGATTGATGTACAGAATTACCAGCGGTATCCTGATACCATGTTTCTGATACAGTTGCTAAACGGTTATAGAGGTCTTGGTAGGTAATGTTTCCCGATGATTGGTGGAGCACTTCTAACAGTTTGTTGGTAAACACACTCCCGTCTTCAAATGCATAAGCCAATTGCTGTGCTTCGCAGGCTGCTAGATGAATATGATTACTCTGTGGCAATACTTTATCCAGACTTGAGGCGGCAAGTGCTTGCGCTTCGGTTATATCATTAGCAAATATAAACTCGCTCCATTTCCGTTGACCAAAAGGAAGACCCGATTTCGATTGAGGATGCGGTAATTGCTTGACCATCGCTCTATTCTGCCGCGTAATATCCCCCGAATGACAGCAATCGGTAATGATGACCACATGTGGCTTGTTTCCCGAAATTTTCTTAATCAGATACCTTAACTCCTTATCTGCCAACCCATTTACATTAAAAAAGTCATGGCAAACCAGCGTTTCGATGGTATCGTCTTTTTCGGTTTGTTTAAAAGCAGCGTGAGCACCCTCCAAAGTACCATGTCCCGAAAAAAAGAACAAGGCAACATCGTCTTTTCCCGCCTGCCCTAAATGTTGCAAAAAAGTTTTTACTATTTCAGGACGAGTGGCTTGCGCATCAGTTAACAATTGTGCCTTTAACGTTGCCCCTGTACGGGTAGCGGCTTCTTGCAAATAGGCTTTGAAATTGTTGGCATCGTTCACACAACCCGCCAAGGTTGGGGAGGATTGGTATTGGTTAATACCGACCAATAAGGCATAGATAGTTTTGGCCATGACAATTCAATTTTAGATTTATGATTGAAGACTAAAGACGTTAGACAGAAGACTTTTAATTTACGATCTTAGATTTACGATTGGTAATGGTATAACTAAACCAACCTCGAAGCGGTTAAATTTTATAGCATCAACATAAAAAAGAAACACCAACGCTGAAGGAGTTGTACAAATGCAGGTGTTCACTGAAACGGACAATTAGCAATTAGCAATGGGTAATCTTAAGTCTAATGTCTTAAGTCTATCGTCTAATATCTAAAGTCTAAATTCGTAAATCTAAGATCGTAAATCATAAATTGCTTTCGGGTAAAGTTAGGATTATTTATTAAAAAGACTGAACATGAACTTGAAAAAGAAATACCAAATATTTCCCAAAGGCTTGTTTTGGTCGAAACATCCAACTATTTTTCACCTCTTTACCGAAAAATTGAATTTTTTATCCCGATTATGGGTTACGAGAGAAGAAGAACAACTAAATTGGCTCATCAAAATTTTTAACCAAAACCAACACAAATGGAATGGTGGAACGCCTTAGATTTTCAGATGCAGTTCTTCTGGGCTGTATCAATCATTGGTACGGGATTGTTTGTCATACAGTTAGCACTTAATTTTATTGGACACGATATTGGTGCAGACGACATCACCACAGACTTTGAACTAACTGCCGAATTCGGGATTTTTTCTCTGCGCAGCCTGTTGGCCTTTGCCACATTATTTGGTTGGACTGGTATTGTGTTGCTCAACGAGGGCTACTCACTTTCGGTTGTGATACTTTTCTCTGCCTTTGCCGGAGGGATTGCCATGTTTTCGGTTGCCTATTTATTTTATCTATTTTTAAAAATGCAACACAAGGGCAGTGTATTTGACCCTTACGCCACTTTGGGTCAGGTGGCCGATGTTTACCTGACAATACCTGCCGGCATGAAGGGCATGGGTAAAATCCATATCACCATCGAAGGGAATTTTAGAGAGTTGGACGCAGTGAGCAGCGAACCCCACCCCATAGCTACCGGTCAAAAAATACGCATTATTGACATCCAAGCCGATAATATCGTGGTGGTTGAGCCACTCTTATTACTCGAAGATAACTAATTCATACACCAAACTTTCACACTATGGAAGCCCTCTTTTCTATTTTTGGTATTACCGCCCTACTGCTTTTCGGCGTATTGAGTTTCCTGATTTCACGCTACAAGCGTTGCCCTTCGGACAAGATTTTAGTGATTTACGGAAAAACCGGAAAGAACCAGTCCTCGCGTTGTATTCACGGTGGCGCAGCATTTATTATTCCCGTTTTTCAAGATTATTCCTTTTTAGACCTAACTCCTTTGTCTATTGATGTGGACTTAAAAAGTGCTCTCAGCAAGCAAAACATCCGGGTTGACGTGCCGTCGCGCTTTACAGTAGGCGTTTCAAAAGAAACAGGTGTGATGGAAAATGCCGCCGACCGGCTTTTGCACCTGAATATGGACACTGTCAGGTCGCTTGCACATGATATTATTGTCGGGCAAATGCGCCTCGTGATTGCCACCATGCAGATTGAAGAAATCAACGCCGACCGCGACAAGTTTGTCTCTTATGTTTTTTCAAACGTGGGCATTGAGTTAAAGAAAATCGGGTTAGACCTCATCAACGTAAACGTAACCGATATAAAAGACGAATCGGGTTATATTGTTGCTTTGGGTAGAGAAGCTGCCGCACAGGCCATTAACGAAGCCAAAAAAATAGTTGCCGAAAAAAATAGGGATGGCGCTATTGGGGAAGCAAATGCCAAACAGGATGAACGGGTAAAAGTAGCAGATGCCGAATCGAGAGCCAAAGTAGGCGAGTCGGAAGCCAACGCCGAAATGATTAAAGGGCAAAACCTGACCAAAATATCCATTGCCAACTCCGATGCCGAAAGACGGGAACGGGAAGCAGAAGCGCAACGCAGAGCCAGTATTGCAGAAAAAGTGCAGGCTGCACAAGCCCTCGAAGCGGCTTACGTTGCTCAAATAAAAGCGGAATTAGCCCGTATTGAACTGGAAAAAGCCACCCGAAGTGCAAACGAATTGGTACAAGCGGACATTGACAAACAAAAAGTAGAAATAGAAGCAGAGGCACACGCCGAACAAATAAGGCGCATCGCACAAGGTGAAGCCGATGCCATTTTATCCAAGCGCCGCGCTGAAGCGCTCGGTTTGTACGAGATACTGAGCAAACAAGCCGAAGGTTTTGCCAAAATAATTGAAGCTGCCGGTAACAATTCACAAGATGCGGTATTGTTGATGATTACCGACAAGCTGCCCGAATTGGTCAAAACACAAGTGGAAGCCATCAAAAACATTAAAATTGACAAAGTAACCGTTTGGGATACCGGTGGAAACGATGCCGATGGCAATGCCACTTCAAAATTTGTATCGAGCTTGTATAAATCCATCCCCCCGTTGCAAGATTTGTTTAAAATGGCCGGAATGAACCTACCCACCTATTTAGGCGAAAACGCAGAAAATACAGAAGTCGAATCAAAAGACAAATAACCCATTCAGAAGACTGCCTGTTTTGAGAACAATAAAAAACACTTGAGTATAGGCAGTTGAAACACGAACATGGATATGAGTTAATATGGAGAAGTGCTGCTTTCTTATAGGCAGTACTTCTTTTTTTTGGCTTCCCATCGGATTAAAGCAGCAGCTATCTCCCACCAAACAAAGACTTTTTTACGTAGTACATGCTTGTTTACTTCCCCACACCCAAGTACACAAACTTTTTGAATGGGTATTGTCCATCTGCCAATATCGCTTAAACTTAGCGGTTTATGACAAAACTTGCGCCAATGTGATGTATATTTGTGCTTTCATATCCATGTTGCCTGCTTTATTTGAGCAACTTTTTGGAACTTAATCTTTAGCTGCTTAGCTAAACAAGTTTAACCTAATAACTATTTACCCATCGCCACTAACCAAAACAGCATGACCGACATAAAACGCTACTTAGTCACCTCTGCCCTGCCTTATGCCAACGGCCCACTGCACATCGGGCATCTTACCGGCGCATATATTCCTGCCGATATTTACGTTCGCTACCTTCGGATGAGAGGCGAAGATGTTAAATTCGTCTGCGGCTCCGACGAGCATGGTGCGGCTATTACCATACGCGCCAAACAAGAAGGTATTACCCCCCGCGAAATCATAGACAAATATCACCAAATCAACCGCGATGCCTTTCAACAAATAGGTATCTCTTTTGACATTTACCACCGCACATCAGACCCATTGCACCACCAAACTTCGCAGGCTGTTTTTAAGCAACTGTTCGATCAGGGCGTGTTTACCGAAGTGAGTGCCGAGCAATATTACGATGAAGATTATCAACAGTTTTTAGCCGACCGCTACATTGTTGGCACCTGCCCTAAGTGCCAAAATCCCAATGCTTATGGCGATCAATGTGAAAAATGCGGCAGCAGCCTCAGCCCTACTGACTTGATTGACCCCCACTCAACTTTAAGCGGTAAACCTCCGGTACTTCGGCTCACCACACATTGGAACCTGCCCATGAACCGGTATGAAGAGTGGGTTAAAAACTGGATTGAAGATACCCAACTTCAGGAGCCTTGGAAAAAACACGTTTTAGGTCAATGCCGCTCGTGGATTGAACAAGGGCTGCAAGAACGGGCAATGACCCGCGATTTGGATTGGGGCGTTCCCGTGCCACTGCCCGATGCTGTGGGTAAGGTGCTATACGTTTGGTTAGATGCTCCCATCGGATACATATCGGCCACCAAAGCCCTTTTGCCCGATGATTGGCAAACTTACTGGCAGGACGAACACACCAAATTGGTGCATTTTATCGGCAAAGACAATATCGTTTTTCACTGCATCATTTTTCCCATCATCCTCCATGCTTTGGGCAATTTTACCCTGCCCGTAAACATTCCTGCCAACCAATTTATGAACCTGGAGGGCGAAAAAATGTCCACCTCGCGCAACTATGCCGTTTGGCTGCACGAATACCTGACCGATTTTCCAGGAAAGGAAGATGTGTTGCGCTATGTACTCACTACAAACATGCCCGAACAGAAGGATAGCGATTTCAGTTGGGCAGATTTTCAGGCGCGCAATAACAACGAATTGGTGGCAATCCTTGGAAATTTGGTCAACCGCGTGTTGGTATTGACGCATAAATACTACAACGGCAAACTGCCCGCAATCTCTGAGGCGGCCAAGCAAGCCATTCACCCACAGGCAACAGAGGTGTTTAACGTCTTAAAACATTCCCCCGGACAACTTCATGCCTACATTCACCAATACGAGTTCAGGAACGCGCTAAACGTGGTGTTGGATATGGCGCGTGCCGGAAACAAGTTCCTGACAGAAACCGAACCGTGGAAACTCCACAAACAAAACCCGGAACAAACGGCTGCCGTTTTGGAAACCTGTTTGACATTGATTGCATGGTTGGGAGTGTATGTCGAGCCGTTTTTACCCTTTACTGCTGCCAAAATTTGCAGCTTTCTGAACCTGAGCGAGCAGGACAAAGCAGCAGTATTGCAAGGTACTTACCAAATACCCGAAGGCAAAGAGGTAAACCCACCCGAACTGTTGTTTGAAAAAATAGACGATGCTGCAATTCAGGTGCAAACCGATAAACTGAACGCTACCAAAAACACGAATCAACCTGTGCCTGATTCGGATACAGCCGAAACAGATCAGGCATCGGAGGAGTCCACCACTCAATACGTTCCTACTAAAGAACCAATTCAATACGAGGACTTTGCTAAGTTAGACATTAGGGTTGCCACAGTACTTGCTGCCGAAAAAGTACCCAAAGCCGATAAATTGTTAAAACTGACCCTTGACCTTGGGTTTGAACAACGAACCGTTGTATCGGGCATAGCAGAACACTATCAACCCGCAGAGGTCGTTGGACGGCAAATATTGTTGTTGGCAAACCTATCACCCCGAAAACTGCGCGGCATTGAAAGCAACGGCATGATTCTGATGGCTGACAGTGAGGGGAAATTGATTTTTATTTCGCCTGTTGACACAAGTATTAATGGAAGCACGGTTAGTTGAGTTATGAGTTATAAGTTATTAATTGTGAATTGTGAATTGTGAATTGAAATTGTGGTGTTTGCCTCATTAGAGGACTACTAATGGTTTCCCGTTTTAGATTGTTGATTCACTTGTTAGGTATCTTTTCAGTCATACGGTTCATCAATCAACTTCTTAACAATTAACGCGCTTTCTAAACTATACTTAATCAATTAAGACTTTTTTCTGTGAAAATCTGCGAAATCTGCGGGAAAACAATAGATCGAACCGTTGCTATAGAGATAAGATAAATAATTGCCCTTTTGATGTATTTTCGGTGAATGATATAGATATTGGTTCATCATTGATTATTGCAAACCATCAACCACTATGAACGACTATCGGCAACACAATATACTGGATACCCCCATTGAATACCTGAAAGGGGTTGGACCGAAGCGCGGGGATGTGTTGCGCAAGGAGGCGGAGATTTTTACCTTTGGTGACCTGTTGGAACATTACCCTTTCCGGTACATAGATAAAACGGAGTTGCATAGTATTGTCAATATCACCCCCGACATGATGTCGGTTCAGTTAAAAGGAGTGATTACCAACCTGCAAGCCACCGGCGAGCAACGCTCAAAACGCCTCAACGCCTTGTTCAATGACGGCACCGGCAGCATCGAATTGGTTTGGTATCAAAACGCTACCTACCTCCGAAGTGCCCTTAAAGAAGATAAAACCTATTTGGTTTTTGGGAAACCGGTATTCAAATACGGGAAAATAAGCATCGTGCATCCCGAAATGCAGGCTGCCGATGAAGAAATGGACTTCGACAGCCGATTGGAACCGGTCTATAATACGTCCGAAAAGATGAAAAAAAACGGACTCACGAGTCGCGGAATGTATAAACTGGTGCAGACCTTGTTTGAAAAAATTCGCTCCGCCGATGTGCCGGAAATACTGCCGCCGTTTGTTTTGACCGAATACCAACTGACCGGACGTTTTGAAGCCTTAAAAAACATTCACCTCCCTACCGAAACCGAAACCGTCAAACAAGCCCGGCTTCGCCTCACTTTCGACGAGTTCTTCCTCATTCAAACGCGGATGTTGCAGCTCAAAAGCAACCGAAAGACCGTATCGCAAGGCTTTGTTTTTTCCGAAGTTGGCGACTATTTCAACACGTTTTACCACCAATACTTACCCTTTGAATTGACCGGAGCACAAAAACGGGTGGTCAAAGAAATCAGAAAAGATACCCTCACAGGACATCAGATGAACCGTTTGGTGCAGGGCGATGTGGGCAGCGGAAAAACCGTTGTTGCCCTTCTGACTGCTTTAATTGCTATGGACAACGGATTTCAGGCTTGTATGATGGCCCCTACCGAAATCTTGGCACAGCAACATTTCAACAACATGACCGCCCTTTTGAAAGAGATGGAGATAGGGATTGACCTGCTCACCGGTTCGGTAAAAGGGAAACAACGCCGCAATCTGCTCGAAAAGCTCGAACTCGGAATGACACATTTGCTCGTTGGCACTCATGCCCTGATTGAAAGTACCGTTGTTTTTAAAAACCTCGGATTGGTTATTATTGACGAGCAGCACCGGTTTGGGGTCGCACAACGTGCCAGCCTTTGGGAAAAAACGCAGGACAAGTTCCCCCATATCCTTGTCATGACCGCCACCCCGATACCCCGAACCTTGGCCATGACCGTCTATGGCGACCTGGATGTTTCGGTCATTGACGAACTACCCCCCGGACGCAAACCCATCATCACCCGCCACGCCACAGACCGCCACCGTTTAGAGATTTTTGAGTTCATGCGCCGCCAAATTGCCGAAGGAAGGCAGATTTACATCGTCTATCCCCTCATCAACGAATCGGAAGCCCTCGATTACAAAGACCTGATGGATGGCTACGAAAGTATCAGCCGTGCATTCCCCATGCCGGACTACCAACTGAGCATCGTACACGGAAAAATGAGTTCCCAAGATAAAGAATTTGAAATGCAGCGGTTTAAGCAGGGAATAACCCATATTATGGTTGCCACCACCGTCATTGAAGTAGGCGTTGATATTCCCAATGCTTCCGTGATGATTATAGAAAGTGCCGAGCGTTTCGGACTTTCGCAGTTGCACCAATTACGCGGGCGGGTAGGACGAGGAGGCAGTCAATCTTACTGCATTTTGATTACCGGAAACAAAATGACCAATGAGGGTAAAGTGCGAATGAAAACAATGGTGGAAACCAACGATGGATTTCAAATTGCCGAAGTGGATTTAAAACTCCGCGGACCCGGTGATATTGAGGGCACTCAACAAAGCGGTATCCAAAACCTCAAATTGGCCGATATTGTGCGTGACTCACAAATACTCCAAGCTGCAAGAGATGCTGCCGCACAACTCATTCAAACCGATCCCACCTTGAGCCTGCCCGAATACCGGCACTTAAAACAATACCTCGAAGCACAAAACAGCAATACTCGCAGCAAGTGGAGTAAGATTTCGTAACCTGCGCTATACTGAGAGTTGTTTACCGAATTGGTCCTGTTGTTTGAAACAGATGTCTGAAAGATGATAAAGTTGTCAACTACCTAATAGGTGCTTTTACCTCTTTGACAGGTTTATTCCGGCTTAGATACCGAGTTCCCTTTTTGCCAATCCGCAAACGATTTTTCCAACGTTTCCAAAAAGGCTTCGGTGGGCTGTGCTCCCGATATGGCATATTTGCGATTGAAAATAAAAAACGGTACCCCTCTTAAGCCTAAGTTTTGGGCTTCCTGAATATCCTGTTGAATTGCATAAGCGTATTCATCCTTGGTCAAAGCGTCATTTATATCCGCTTCAGTCAACCCGATGTCTTTACCCAATTCAGTTAAAACCCCCGGATTTTCTAAATCTTTGCCTTCGGTAAAGTAGGCAAAAAAGAACCGCTCTTCGGCCTTGTCACCCAATCCTTTTGCTTTTGCCATTTGTATTAGTCTATGAGCATTGAAAGAATTGGCAATAATTGCTTTGTCGAAATTGTATTCTAAACCGGCATTCTTGGCCGTTTGTACAACGGTTTCATGCACTTTTACCGATTGCTCGTAGCTCCAACCTTTTCGGTCGGCTAAGTATTGATAGACACTTACCTTTGAGTTTGTATCTTGTTTAATGTCGGGGTCAAGTTGAAAGCTTTTCCATACAATTTCTATATCACTGCTGTCGGCAAATTGTTTCAGTGCTGCTTCGTAATTGCGTTTGCCGATATAACAAAACGGGCACATAATATCACTCCAAACCTCTACTTTCATTTTAGAGGCTACTTTTTCAGTTGTCGTTTCCATTTCAATTTTTGTATTTGTTTTACCGTTCGTATTCTGCCCGCAAGCAGTTTGGAAGAACAACATAAAAGCAATCGTTAAACCAGTAATCATCCTGCAATTCAAACCTGTCATAGATGTAAATTCTATTTTTAAAGGATTGCAACAGTGATATTAAATGGAGTTTAAAACCGCAATTATATCCTCACCAAACTTTGCGATTTTCTGTTCGCCAAACCCCTTGATATGTAAAAAGTCACCTAAAGTTTGTGGTCTCACTTTTGCAACGGTCATTAGTTCGGTGTTATGACAAACCATATAGCTTGGAATGTTTAATTCAGTAGCTACGCCATGTCGCCACTGTTTTAAAGTTTCATAAAATAGTATCTCGTCTGTTGTAAGTTCAGATTCAGAAGTAACAGCTATCTTGTCCGATTGTTGCTTTGGTTTTTCTTTATTTTGGTCGTCATAGAAAACTAATATTGACCAAAAGTTCGGTTGACCGTTAATTAGCGTGGTTGCAGTCTTTGTAACTGTAACGCTGTCCAAGAAGTTGTTTAAGTTGTCTTGGTCTGGTTGCAAGTTTTCCTTTGTCAGTCTGATATGAAACACTTTGACTTTCATGGTGCTATTTTAAGAATTTATCCGCTCCTATCAATATTCGTTTCATCACTTTGGGGTCGTTCGATATAATGGGAATTATACGCACCCGTAATTGTAAATACTCATACTACTGCAAACATACAAAAAAAGCCGTTGCAAACTAATGCAACGGCTTGAAGTTGGCTTTTCTTCATGTCAAAAAACCTATCGGACGATAATCATGGCCGGGTCGCTCCATTCGCTGTACCCTTTGCTGTTGACACTTCGCATTTGAACCCAAATCGTTTTGGCGGGCGTAAGACCGTTGATGATAATGGTCGTTGTAGTGCTGGCAGAAAGTTGATTCCATCGGGCATTGGGACCAAATTCATCTTCGGTGTAGCGAAGTTCATACACTACCGCAAATGCTGCCACATTCACCTTAGCTTTCACGGTTCCACTTAAGGGTCCATCAGAAAGGCGTAGATTTTGAGGCACTTCGGGTAAAGGTCGGGGCGTTTGGGGGCCGCCATAGATGGAAAATCCGGAACTGATTAAAACAGCTTCGACATTAATGGCGGTGTCTTCCACATAACTTGCCAATAGGCGTAATCCTCCGATTAGCAAGGCACGTTGCTGATTTTTTATGGCGGTTGCTGTTCTGCTACCGTCGGCAGCATTGGCATAAGCCGTTATAAAATTGTTCAGTAGCGTGGTCATAGTTACCAAGTTGGGGCTTGGCGTTGCAAAGTTCGGGTTTCCGGTCATCGCTACTATCACCGCCTGAACAAAGGTGATGAGGAGCGAATCGGAGTAGTAAACAAACAGTAAAGAAACTCTTAAAATACTCATGGCGTTTAAAAAATTGGTTTTGTTAAAAAATAAAGACTATATGATGAATTGTATTTACCGGGTGGCCACCACTAAACACTAATTTTATCGTCTAATTGCTAACATAAACAGCCCAAGTAAAACAATAGTTCCAGTGCGCTTAAGTTTTTTTGAAAAAAAGCAAAATTATTTAGCGTAGTACTAACGAAAGTGCCGGACGAACCTTGAGACATTAATGTGTATCAATGAAAGCCCTTGGTTTAAAAGGGTTGGCTTCGCAAAACGGAAAAGGATTGGGTAACACCCTTTATTATAGCATTTGCTCAAACATGCGCCACTAAAAGGAATATACAAACAGTTTAAGCAACTTTGATTAGGTGCGGATTGGTATATAAAGAGGGGAAAGAAATGTCTTATTTACTTGAGATAGGTTTAAAGAAAGCATTAACAACCGATGTGTTGTTGCTTTCCTAAATAATAAGATAGTTAAATCGCAATATACTGTCTTGGTCAATATTATAATCGAGCGATTCAAGAAAGATCATGATTGTTCTCGTTTTTTCCCTTGTATGTAAATCATTAGAAAAAAGGCAGAAGCCAATAAATTAAAGGAAGTTATTTTGTTTACATGATATACGGGGCAGTCTTTAGTAGTCCACAGTTGGCACTTGGGGCGACTTATCTCTGTTCCGCCTGTGACATAAAAATCTTGTTAAGTGACTTCTAACAACAGTATCCTTTCTATTTTTTGTTTTAGTTTAATTCTTGTTGTCTCGAATAGAGTATGCAAATCTCCGTTTATATTGAGTTCTTGAGTTATGAGTTCTTTATTTATTATTGGTAGTTGAAATGCTTTAATGGAGACTTCTTTATTGTTAGCTAAAGCGTCTTTAATATATATTTCGGCTGAATTTTCTTGGTTACTTTTTATAGTATCAGGATAAAATAAAATTATTTCGTCAACTTCAAAACGAATTGCATAAGCAAGCATTTGATAAAGATCATTCTGTGAAATCCCTTTTTTAGGGTCTTTGTCATCTGAATAGACAATCTTGTATTTTGTATCAGCAATAATAGACTTGAAGGCAGTTTTTAGAAAAATGTCAGGTTTAAGTTTATAAGATTTCGATTCGTCTAAGTATATGTCACTACGTTGTGCCTTTGCAATAATTGATGGAATTTCTTTTTCAATAAATCCAAATATAAAATCTTCAAAGACGTATTCCATTGGAAGCAAAAAGGCAAAGAGTTTCAATTCATTTTTATAGTTAAAAGACACACAGTTAGTCAGAATTAATTTGCAATAATCTCTAACCGTTTCAAATTCACCAAACATCGGATTAAAGGTAATTCTTTCGCATTGCTCGGCACTTGCTTTTTCGTCTGATACTTCATCTAGGATAAAAAGTATTTCTCTTAAACTTTTCTTGTTTTCTTGACTGTTAGTGACATTGAATAATAAGGTAGTTACGTATTTAATTATTCGATTGAATTTATTGTCAAATACAAATGCGTCATAAGTGCAATTTAGTTGATGCCATCTTCCTTTACTGATGTTTTCATTTATATACTCGTTTACATTTAACCGGCCTTTCATGAATGACAATTCTCTATCTATCTCTTCATATTGTCGGTAAATTGAACTGTTTAATAATTCTCTTGTGTATTTCGAGAATAAATAAATCAGAACTTCAAAAAAATCGCTTTTTACGCCACCAAGTGAAGATTGGTAATTTGGAAATTTTATTTTTCTACAATAACTTAACCACCATAAAATATGATTTTGAATTTGATTAATCTCCTTTGTTTTGTATTCTATGTTAGAATCGAAAAATATTTTTGGTAGTAGATTTATAGATTTCCCATTGAAATGAATTACGCCAACATACTTGTTGGATTTCAATTCACTTGATTTGTGAATAAATTGCAAAAATTGCTGAGACTCAATTTTATGTTCTGAACTTTCGGAATAAAAAGAGTTCTTTTCACGTTTTGCCCAAATATCATCCAAAAAACTTTCTAAGCCATCAAATTCATCTTTGATAGCTATTTTGTTTTGATATTCATATAAATTAAACACGTTTTCCCGTAATTTTTAGTGGCCAAGCTTTTTCATCAACTTGAAGACCTACATTGTGTAATATTCCTTTTACTTCTTTTTCATCATTCATAAAGTACTCTAAAAGAAGTGGAATAACTTTTTTATTCATCCTATGAATTAGATCCTTATTCTCCCCCATAAAATAAGCATGACCTATTTGGAAATCGTGACCTTTTAGGTCTATTATTTGCTTATTAATCTTCTGAAGAATATCCTTATCATAGATGTCCTTACCAACAATTTCATATAATGGATACATTGATTCAAACTCAAAACGTCTTCTTAAGGCAATGTCAAGAAGAGCAATAGACTTGTCGGCAGTATTCATCGTTCCAATTATGTATAGATTTGATGGCACCTTAAAAGTATCTCCTGATGGCAATCTAACCTCCATCGCAATTTCCCCATGAGATCTTTTATCCGGCTCAATCAATGTGATTAGTTCACCAAACACTCGAGAGATATTCGCTCTATTGATTTCGTCAATAATAATAACATAGTTCTTCTTGGTAACAATATCTGCTTTACCGGCATTGTCTTTTCCATATTTAAGAAGCTTATGAAGTAAAGGTGTATAATATGGTGTAAGCCCTTGAATATCTAAATCAGATTCCGTTTCATACATTCTCTTTAATGTTGCAATCGATAAACTGTGAGCCGTGCCGCCTCTTGCATTTCTAAAGCTAATGGATCTATTTGTGATTGCTGTAATGAAGTAGGACACTACTCTCATCTTTACTTCAAATTCTTCAATTTCTCCATCTAATAAGGGAGAAAAAAAATCATTAAAGGTCTTTTCAAAAGATAACTTTGCTAAGGGGGGCTTTTCCGATTCGATAATATTTTTTAAGGCCTTATCTGCAATCTGCTTAAAAATACCATCCTTCCTTTCAAAAATTAATCCATTATCACTTTCTATATCCGGACGTAACCCTTGAATAAAATCCTCATAACTATAGTTCTGATGAAAGGTGATAAACTCTATTCTATCATGAAGGTTATTTTTGAATATCGAAAGGGCTTCTTCGTGTGAGTTCATTTTTCGGTTTTCAATAATTTCAGCAGCTCGGACTACTGTGTAGTAAGTTTTGCCTGTGCCAGGAGGACCGTAAAATATTGTGTTTAAAGGGAATTCCATTTGTAATTCTTGAGTAAGTTTTGATTCGCTCATTAGTCCTATAAGATATTCGTAATAATTATTATAATGCAGATGTTTATATTCATACTTAGTTATGTCAGTTAGTGTCTTTAAAACAATTGGAAAATCTACCTTCCAATTGCCTTTAACTTTCCATTCTATTTTTCTGATTTTTTGATATTCTGACCTACTTATATCATATTCATAATCTGACTTAACAATACCATATCCTAGCAATTCGTTTCTGCCTTTTTTTGAAATAATAATATCTCCGACTTTTACTTTATTTAAGAATTCATAATTAGCTAAATTATCGTTCATTTTTGACCCCTCTCCTTGATATGCTTTAACGAGTGCTTGTTTTATCTGATCTTTACTTGAATACTGCCTCAAATCACCAATAGCATCCCATCCAAGTCCCATAATTCCTTTTTCATAAAACTCATCCCATTTACGAGCATTTTCTCCGGGTGCATATAGCCAATACTGAGTTTTAGAACCGATACTTGCTAACTCAATTAAAGCATCATACTCCTTTTTTGTTGCTGTAAAATTTGTACCTTGATTACCAACTTTTAAATCTTTTAATTCCTTATGTTCGATGATGTCATCTTTTAATATAGGATTATTTGCAAGATTATGTATGATTTTAATTCCCGCCTTTAGTTCACTTTTGTTGTTTTCCTTCCATAAATGATCGTCAGGCGAAGTAGTCTTTTGGTGTGGTTCTGAAGTCACTTCACCAAGCGCATAGCATCCGGATTGACTACCGGTTATCCATAATATAACTTTATCTCCAACCTTTATTTTGTCCTTATGCGCATTAACCGTCCAATCAGTTAATAATTCCTCTCTTAATGCCGTTTCAAAATCGAATACTTTAGGATTTCCTTGAAATATCCAATAATTTAACTGTTTCTGTTCTTTATTCCAATTCCATGCTTCATACGACAACTCGTAAAATGGCAAGTTGGTCTTTTGTTTAACTTTTTCTAAAAGTCCAGTATAATCTGAGTAGGTTTCGAATTTTGGATTTAGATTCAATACTTCCTTGATGTATGGTATTGTTGGACCATTAATAGGAAGGTATTTTTCAGGATTGA
This sequence comes from uncultured Bacteroidota bacterium, assembly GCA_937907475.1. GTDB lineage: Bacteria > Bacteroidota > Bacteroidia > Chitinophagales > UBA2359 > UBA2359. The sequence goes on from CALCIK010000065.1 coordinate 19,673, forward strand.
CATAAAATAATGATTCTGTTAACTTTGTTTTACCTGTACTTTGAATTTGTAGTACGTCTTGAAAATCAGAGTCTGTTATTTTATCATCAACAGCTTTTTTAAAAAAGCCCCATAATCTTGCTATTTCGTTATTTTTCCGGTAATATTTATACGGAAATAACCAAACTTGTTGTGCTTGAGCAGATGGGATACCACTCTCGCCGGAAGGAATAGAAACATTTAATATCTTCGAAATTTCTTGCAAATATTTTAGCCTTTTTTCAGGACCATATTTATATATATAGCAGAAAAAAGTAAATGGGTCGATTTCTTCCAATTCCGTATCATGTACTCCCTTTGTTGCTTGATCATTGAAAGGACCTATTCCAACAGATTTTAAGATTTCGATAAGCTCTTTTTGGGAGTTTTCTTTGGTGTATAAAAAATGCGCTATCTGCTTGTGAGTTTCAACCCAAGAGAATTTATTATCAGTCATTTGCTTTCATCGTTTTAATAGTGATGTTAACTAAAATATACAAGCAAGTTTATTGATTACAACTCCACACTTTGGTTTACAATAAGAGTTATACAATTGCAAACATACAATTATTTGCGATAGCCAGAATTGTTTTGCAGGATTAATTGCTATATTTCTTTTATCAACTTCCTTGATATTGTCTATCTATCATAAAATGATTTTCCCTTTACCCATATACCATCGGATAATAAATGTGATAGGAACCAAATGTTACCGTTCAGTACTGTTTTGGCTATGTACTTTGAAAAGGCGATGGTTTATGATTTAGTATGACCATTCACCGTGGCTTACGGGTATCCGAATAAGGGAATGAGAAAGAGAAACATACCCGTTGTCTATTATTATATGGTCTGTAAGTCTTCAACCACCTGCCAAAAAGGGTTACCTTTTCTTGTTCAAATTAGCTTCCTTCCGATTGCCGTATGTTTCTCAGCTCCCAATCGCCTCAAAAAAGTCCTTCAATTTTTGCCGGTCCAGTTTTCCGTTTGTCCGAACGCTGCTGCAAAGGTCAATTCCGAAAGGTTCTACAGTTTCGATGGCTTGCTGAACGTTGTCTTTGTTAAGTCCGCCTGCAAGAAATATTGGGATTGGAATTGATTTTCTGATTTCCCGACTGAGTTCCCAATTATGTGTTCGTCCTGTGCCGCCCAGTTCTTTCACCGGTAGATTTGGGTTTCCGCTGTCCAACAATATTGCGTCAACAAACCTGGATATTTCAATAGCATCCTTAATTGAATGGTCATCTATTACATGAATGACCTGCACCAACTTTACATTTGGCAATTCGCTGCGAAGCATTACATAATCCCGTTTTTCTAACTCATCCACTATTTGAATGGTCGTGGTGTGAACTCGTCTGTAATGATGGATGATGTTTTGTGGTTTTGTTTCACTGGTCAGCAGGAAAGTTGCAATGGGCGGTGGAACAATCTTTGCAATTTGATTGATTAGGTCATCTCCGATAACGCCGGGGCCACTTGGCATATATCCAACTAAACCCAATGCAGCAGCACCGTGTTCGATTGCCATTTTGGCTTCGTCAATACTGCTTATACAGCAAATTTTCACCCTTGGTCTTATCATACCGTTTCAAATTCTTTTGGGTAGTTCACCGTTCCGGAAACATTTTTAAGTCCGCCCGCAACTAACTCCATTGCCATAAACACATTGGAAGGAACTTCAAACGGGGCGTTGATCTTCCATTTCTCTGCCGGTTCAAATCCGAATTTAGGATAGTAGTGTTCGTGTCCTAATACGATGATTGATTTATAGCCCAATATTTTTGCCACTTCTAAACCTTTGCGGATGAGTTGTCCGCCAATTCCATTTTTTTGATGTTCGGGTCTGACAGACATTGGTGCAAGTGCCAAGCTTTCGTTGAGGTTTCCTTTGTTGCCTTTTATGTTGATTTTGGTGAATAAAATATGCCCGACAACAGTATTGTCCTTTACCGCTACAATAGAAAGTTCGGGCACAAAAGCGGTTTCGTTATGTCGTAAAGCGTCAACCAATTTCGCTTCATTTTCTTGTCCGAAAGCGAGGTGGTTAACTTCAAACACTTCTAAAAAGTCGGCTTGGGTTTCTTGTCTTAATATAATATTGTCTGTCATCCGTATCTGTTTGATTTTACGATGTCTGTTTTTTCGGGTGAGCTTAAATGATTTTAGGCTTCGCCAAGAGGAGGGAATTGAAAGGGCACAAGTTCAATTTAGTTCCGCTATTCAAATTTGTAATTATTTAGCTCCTTTGCTTCATCTAAATAGTTGTGTAGTTTGTCCCGCAGATTACGCAGATATTCGCTGATATTTTTTTTGAAAGAAATCAAATATCGTTTGGCAGGAATGAGATTATGTCAATATCTGCCAACAGAACAATGTACCTAAATAGGTACTCAAATTTAGCACTAAAGCACCACTTTTACAAGACCCGTATTGGCAGCAGTGTTTTGTTTGGTCGTGTTATTGATTTTGTAATGCACTTATTTTTTTCAGTAGGGGTTCTCTGTTTTTTTTGGAAGTCATCCATTTTGGCAGGCGGCTTCCCAAGCTTTTATTGGCAAGTTCTTGTCCGTTCCTTTCCCTCAGTGATGCTTCAATATGTTCTCGAAGAAAAAGGAGGTGTTCATAGTTATAAGCCCACAAAGTGTTTTCTTCAAAGTCGGTCTTTAACCACAACGCTAAATAAAAGAAGGGGTCAATTGCTCCGCCAAAAACATAATGTCTTCCTGTTTTTGATTTCTCATTTGAAGGGTGTAAAAGCGAAACGGGTTTATCTATTAGGCGTTTATTGTAACCACAGTTTACACAAATCACTTTTACCTCACTTTCGCCTGTGTTTGAAAATGAGAAATTGTCCGTTTTTACCATCGCTTGTTTAGAACAATTAGGACAAACAACTAAAATGTCAAACTTCAAAAAATCGTACACAAATGTTTGGTAACTGTCCTTTGTTCTTAATCCCATTCTATCATCGGTTAAAGTTAGGGGTGTGGTTATAGCATTACCGCTACGTCATTTGGCAGATTTGTGGTTGCAAATAGTTCAGCCTATTGTAAACGTACTGTTAGTGGTTTGTTGTAATTCTTTGAATCTCAACAGATTGGTAACTATTGGTTCATTCTTTTGAACGTTTCATTGATTACCTCGGGACCTGCTTTAGCCATTACTTCACTAAAACCAAAGGTTAATTCTGTTTTGCCTTCTTTCATTTGTTGGAATACTGCGTTGACAAAATCTGAAACAGGCGGTTGTCCATCGTGTAAGCCTTTACCACCAAGGTCTGTGTTTAATGCCGGTGGGATCATTTCAATCACTTCAATATTCCTTGACTTTAACAGGTGTCTTAATGAAAGGGTAAAGGAATGGAAAAAGGCTTTTGTTGCACAGTAAACCGGTACTTTTGAAAGTTGAACAAACGCCAAGCCCGATGTAACGTTGATAATCGTGTCTAACGATTTTAAATTAAGAAAGAGCGTTGTCAAATGAATAGGGGCTAGGACGTTTGTATTAATTTCATTGGTGGCCTTTTGGTAAAATTCACTATCCGAAATGTTCATCCAATTCTGAATGCCCGCATTATTTACCAGAACATTCAAATCGCTATGATTTTCCGAAATCCAATTGTATAGTTCTATTCGATCTGCCTCAATTGACAAGTCGCATACTTTGGTAATGACCGATGGAAATTTGTCCTTTACTTCTTTTAATGCTGCTTCTCGTCTGCCACAAATTATCACGGTGTTGTTTTCCTGGACAAATCTCTCGGTAAGTCCCAAGCCAATACCACTTGCCCCACCGGTAATTAAAATTTTGTTGTTTGTCAGTTTCATTTTTCTGTTCTTAAAAATTAATGATTGTTGTTTGATGTGTTTCGTTGCGATGACAAATAGGGTCTGTCAGATTTACAATGTTCGGGCTTTTCAACACAAATGTTCATTCTGAAAACTTGCCCAGAGTGTAGTCGAAGGGCGGAGCATCCTGCAATCACAAAACTGTTTGTGGCGCACGAACCCCCACCAATTACAACATGCTGTTAGCGGTTGCCTTTCTTGTCGTCTGCATCAGCCGTTCAGTTTTAGTTTCATCATTAGGTCCGTCTGTATGTCATCGCCTAATTTGAAAAGGTGTTTGTCAAACTCAACGAAACCGTTTTTCTTATAAAAGTTGATTGCTCTCGGGTTTTCTTCCCAAACTCCCAGCCAAACATAGTCAGCATTTTTTTGTCTGGCTACTTGGATTGCTTTATCGTAAAGTATTTGGCCAACATTTTTTCCGTGAAACTCTTTTAAAACATAAATGCGTTCAATTTCAAGTGCCTTGTCGTCTTGTAGCTCTGTTTGCGATGGTCCAAAGTTTAATTTTAAGTACCCAATTATGGTATTGTCAAGTTTTGCAAAGTAAAATTCAGCGTTCTTGTCGTTTAGTTCAACATTCAGTTTTTCAATAGAAAACTCTTCGTCCAAATATTTTTTCATATTCTCTTCGGTGTTTCCTGCCGAGAATGTTTCGTAAAAAGTCTGTCTGCCAATTTTTTGCAATTGGACAATGTCGTTTAGCACTACCTTATTTATATCAATGTCTGCCATATTTTTTTTATTGTTTAGTCGTCCAATATTGCCATAAACATCTGACTTTACGTTGTTGAGTTTTTAAAATCGCAAACTGCCTGATTTTACCAACGGTTACTAATTGTTCATTGTTTATACTCGCACGGCCCCGCTCGCTAAGAAGATTTCTGAAAAGTTCTATTGCTTGTTCCAATGCCGTAGGCATCATACAATTGTAGCCCACCCAACACAAACAACTTATTGGCTATGCCGATCATTCTTTATTCGTTGTTCAATTTGTAGCGAAGCACCGTTATACCACATTCGTAAGGTATCGCACTGATTAAAGAAAGTTTCTGTCGTTCGCCAAGGAGGTCAAAAATCCTCATTCCTTTGTTTATCATCACGGGGTTGACAAAGAAGTAAAACTCGTCAATATGTCCGCCGGCAATCAGGGAAGACACAAAACCGGCACCTCCGTAAACCAAAATGTCTTTGCCGTTTTGATTTTTCAGTTTTGCTATTTCGTCTTCCAGATTACCTTTTGCAAGAGAGGTGTTTTGGCCAAATGCTTTGTCCTGTGTCTTGGTGAAAATAATTTTCGGGATGTTTACCATTTTCCGGGAAAAAATAAATCCAGTGCTGTCAGGCTCAAATGCCTCAAAATGAGGCACAAACTCCTGCGCCATTTTTCTGCCAAGTAGAAGGGTGTCTGAACTATCGGGTAATTCATTGATGAGTTGCCAAAGCTTTGCATCTGAACTTACGGTCCAGTCAAGTTCACCATTTACGCCTGCTACATATCCGTCAACAGATATTTGTACTTGTAATTTTAGTTTTCTCATTGTTCTATTATTATTCCTTAAAACTGTTTTCTCTTAGTGGGTGGCCACCTGTTGTAAAGCAGTTGTCTGTATCAATAATACACCGGCAAGTTCATTGCATATATCCCCCCAATTTGGTCTATACTATGATTTTCACCATTGCAAACATACAAAAAGATAGAATAACACGAATTGTTTTGCTGCAATAATTACCTCTTCTCTCCGGTTTACCTACTAAAAAAAACAGCCTAACAAAAACCCCTATCGGACGATAATCATGGCCGGGTCGCTCCATTCGCTGCACCCTTTGCTGTTGACACTTCGCATTTGTACCCAAATTGTTTTAGCGGGCGGTAAGGTAAATGCTGTCAAAGAGGAGACTTTTGGTGATATGTAATCTGCGATAGCTTTCGCCCTTTCATTTTGCGTTGTCAAAATGTTTAATAGCCAAAGAGAAGGGATAAATGTCCATTTGTTGAATACCTGCAACAACGGCGGGGTCTTTTTCCATGATTTGTATCGCAGTTTCAATGTCTTTGGCTTTAATAAGAGCAATTCCGAAAAGGCGATTATTTCCGGGTTGAAATAAAGTTCTGCCCGCAAAAATCAAAATGCCCGCTTTACCTAAATCGTCCAAAAAAGCGGCATGTTTGCTAATTGTGTTCACGGTGTCTTCTGTCCACTGAATTGGGTCGGCGGTGTATTTGTCCGTTAAATGCAAATGATAACAGAAGATAGAGTCGGCTTGTTGGTTCATTATTTTTGCTTTTCTAATTTGTTTTTGACAGATATTCCGTTTGAGTTAATTGCCATTTGTTGTATGCTGACTGATGGAACTTAGAGTCTATCCGATTTGCCCCCTGTTTTTATATTATTAGGTTCATTCCGAAGTAGTATTAGGTAAATAGCACCCTTTGCGGTTAAATGATAAACGCAAAGGGCACATAGTAATGCACAAAGTTCGCAAAGAAATTGTAATAAATGACAATTTTTACCCACCTCAAATATTCACCCACCCCTAATCTAAAAAACAAAGGTCAGCAGTTAGTTTTTGCTTACCTTTATACAGAAAATGGCAGGCAATACCGGAAAATGTCCGAATGAGGATTGAACACATAGCCCAAATTGCTCAATAAGGGTCGAAATTGTTACGAATTAACTCGAAAAATTGATGAATTAACCCGACAAAAAGACAAATAAAACGGGGAAATTGATGAATGAAACGGGAAAACAGTTGAATGAACTCAACAAATTGATGAATGAACCCGATAAATTGATGAATAAAACGAGGAAACAGGTGAATGAACTCAACAAATTGATGAATGAACCCGATAAATTGATGAATAAAACGAG
>CALCIK010000066.1 GCA_937907475.1 uncultured Bacteroidota bacterium
TTATGAGCAACAATGTTTCGTTTATGAGCAACAATGTTTCGTTTATGAGCAACAATGTTTCGTTTATGAGCAACAACGTTTCGTTTATGAGCAACAACGTTTTAAAAATACGAACAAAAATTTCGAAAAGGGGGGCAAAACGGTTTATTGGGGGGCATTTACCGACTTTGTATCTGATTCCTTCCGTTTATGTTACGGTAGAAATTAGACAAAGTGAACTGTTTGATTCCAAAGCCCTTGCCTTTTATGAAGAGGACTTTTTTTGTTACACTAAAGAGTAGAAAGTACAACGTTCATATATCTCCACTACTTCTATAGTAGAAGATGTTGCAGAAGGCACAAAAATCTAGATCCAAGTTCGCAGCCTGAACACCAAAGGTCAAAGCGGATGTTCAGACCCGTTCAGATTTAGACCCAGATAGTTCCATTCAATCTATTACTTTATTGCCATAAGCCCTTGCCAGAAATGGTGAGGGCTTATTTTTGGTTAGATGGGAAAAAAAGTTTTAGACTATTGGTGGATAAATGAATAGTTGTTATATTGCCTCCGATTTCATTGCTAAACTTTTGTAAGTACTGATGAAAGCCTGTACCAATCTCATCATCATTAAAAACTATTAAATCATAACCCCTGTAAAACCACAGAACGTTATACACATGTAAGCAAACGAACCATTCAAAGAGTGCAAAGTCCATTAGATTCGCTTTAGTAACCAAAAATGCGCAAAAAACTTGCGTCTATATCCAAGTTATCTGCCATTTTTGGTCGTCACTGTAAAATTAAAATTGACGACAAAAAACAAACAAAACCATATCAGTTAAATGAGGCGACCTGAAATATTTTTATCGTATTCGTGGGCAAACAAAAAAATTGCTGACAAAATTTATTACGACTTGACATTTGTTGGATTTAATGTGATAAAAGATGACCAAACTTTAAAATATACTGACCGACTTCCTGACTTTATGAACAAGATTCGGAAAGCAGATTTTGCCTTGCTATTGGTTTGTGAAAGTTATCTAAAATCAATTAACTGTATGACAGAAGTGATGCAGTTAGACAAAAATGATAACGCTTGGAAAAAAATACTTCCAGTGGTTTGTAATAACACTAAGTTTTATGAAGTCATAGACCGAATACAATATGTAAAGTATTGGCAAGAGAAATCTGATGCGATTGAATCTGCATTAAAGAATATTGACCCAATTAATGCAACAGTGCTCTATCAAGAGTTGAAAAGCTATAAAGTAATTACTCAGAACATAGACTCATTTCTGACAAACTTAAAAGAACAATTGAATATTTCACCAGAAGAATTATTCGAAAATTTTTATAGTCCTTTAACAACACGAATTGGAATTGACCCTGACTTTACTAAAATGGTTCAACTTATTCCAATCTCATTTATTTCTGATGCAAATGAAAGATTAGCTACAATAAATGGTTTTATAGAGAAACACAAAGCAGAGAACTCTTACTGCTATTCCATTATTGCATCGTGTTATCGTGACTTGAAACAACCCCAAAAAGCAATTCAATTTTATAAAAAGTCAATTGAGTTAGACGACTTCAATTACACAGCTTGGAACAATTTGGGCAGAGTATATGAACTTGCTGTTCAAAATTTTTCTGAAGCAAAGAAAGCGTATGAAAAGGCAATCATTAGCAAACCCGACTTAGACATTCCAAGATTAAATTTAGGAGTTCTATTGAGCACCCATTTTAAGGATATTGTTGGAGCTAAAGCACAGTATGAAGAAATCTTGAGATTTGATGAGAATAATCCGAAAGCCCACAATAACTTAGCAAACATTTATAAAAGCACTGAATATTTTGATTTGGACAAAGCAGAAAATCATTTAATCATTGCTGTTAATCAAAATAATCTCGAAGCGACAATAGGCTATGCTAACTTTCTTAAGGTTTATAAGAAGGATATGGACATGGGAAATTTCTATTATCAGAAAGCTAAAGAATTAGATACTGAAAATATGTATTCTGAAATTATTGACCTTATGATTAAAAGCAATAAGGGGTGAAAAACATAGACAAACACTTCGTACAGAATAAAACGGCAGGTAACAGCACATTTGCAATAGGCGGAGTTACGTGCTCCACAGAAAGCTTTGTGGTAGTCGAAAATTTTGTGCTCCGCATGAACATTAGTGCTAAAAATCCCGCCCATCGCAAATCTGCAAAACGTTATTAGTTTCAAACTTATACCAACAACACGATAGGACAAAGCGATTAGTCTGATCCCTTTAAGTTTATGATTCGATAGAAACTAAACAACGGTGAACTGTATTTACAAAAAGCCCTTGCCGGAAATGGTGAGGGCTTTTTTGTGGTTGTGATAAAATTAATTTTCAAATTATTGGGGGATAGATGAATAGTTGTTATATTGCCACCGATTTCATTGCTAAACTTTTTAAGCACTGATTAAAGTCTGTATCTATCTAATCAACATTCAGGAACTATTAGGTCATAACGACTGTAAAACCACCGAACGCTATACACATGTAAGTAACCGAACTATTCAAGGGTACAAAGCCATAGGATTTTCTATATTAATCAATAATGCGCATAAAACTTTTGTCTATACATAGCTATGTGTCACAAGAAAAAATAAAACCAATCCAAAATGAACTTTAATCAAATTGAACTATGCATGCTTGTAATTGACGTATCTGGTTCGATGAATAAAGTTGAAAGAATTGGAGAGGTTAATAAGGCTTTAGAAAAGTTTAAAAATTTTGCTAAAACCAATAAAAGCATTAGTGATAAACTTTATTTTTCAATGATTGAGTTTTCGAGTGAGATAAATATTAGGGAGCCTAAGCTATTAAAGGAATTTGCTTTTCCAGAGTTAAGTGCTCAAGGTGAAACTGATATTGAAAAAGGAATTTTAACCTCTTTTGAGGAATTGAAAAAATGGAAAATAAAGCATTACCCATTTTCAATAATATCTGACATATACCTTGTACTTATAACCGATTTAAATGCTGATGAAATCGGTGCTCCATATAAAAAATCAGATTGGCTTAAGAAGCTTAAGAAGTTGGGGAGAAGTTCAAATTTCACATTTTTTGGTTATGGAGTTGACGGAGGTAATTTAGATTCAATTCGGGATACAGAATACCCTAATTTTAATATCAATGAGCAATTGAACATTGATTCGCTTTTTGAAAGGATAAGAGATAAGATAAAACAAGATTTTGATAAGCCTTTTTATACAAGATTTTGGAACAAATTGTCAAGTCTTGGTTCTCGGATTGATTGGAAGATAAATAATTTTTTGGGGAAGCAACTTAAAAAAGAATTTAAACTAAAAGGAATAGGAATATCAATATTGGGTTTTTCAATAATTGGTGGAATACAATTGCTAAAAGTTAATATTGATTTTCATATCAATAGCAGCCATCTTGAAAGAACCTTTGACCAAGTAACTGATGAGACAAAACGGGAGTTGCAAGATTTAAAGGTTGAAAATAAAATTTCAGAAAATTCAGACATTAAGTTTGGTCTTGAAGTTGATAAGCATGGCAAAATATTTCCTGATTTAAAAGGAATCTTGACTTATGTATATATTGATTCCCTTGAAAATTTTTCAAAAGGTATGTATTATATGGATTCATCTGAAAGCCTATTTGAGTCGGGTATTTTGATTCAGAAGCATCTAAGAAATATAATAAAAACTAATTTCAGTAATGCCAAAGAAATAACAGCTATTATTCAAGGCGAAACGGATGCTTTTGTTATTTCTAACCCTATTACCTACAAAGGTGAATTTGGAGATATTGAAGTTTTTGCGAATGAGAAAAGTTTTAGTTTAAAATTAAAAAAAGGAGATAAATTCAAAAGCAATGAAGTTCTTGGTGTTTTACGGGGAATTTCATTTTGGACTTTTCTTAGGGGAAGAATAGATTTGTTCTCGAAGGCTAAAACAAATCATTATTATTTCTACAAGACGAATGATTTTAATTATGGAGGAAAGTATAGAAAAGTAATTATTGAAATAATAATAAAATGAATGCGAAGCACATCACCGTTGAGAATGACAATGCCTGCTAAACGCCCGCACTGCGCCCCCCAAAACGTTACCTTCTAACTTTTATAAACTTATTAATCAAAGGACATTTTTTCAAACTTGCCCCATAAAATTTGTAATGACTTTACCATTCAAATAAACGACATTCAAGAGGTTTACGGTTTGGTAGCAACTAAACAATGGTGAACCGTGTTATCCAAAAAGCCCTTGCCCGAAATGGTGAGGGTTTTTTTTGTTGTTGGATTTATTTGAGGGATAAATATTTTTGTATTGAATATCGCCAAAAGATTTTAACAAATTACCTATCTTTAGCCTGTTAAACCAACCCAACAACAAAAGAATGACCATAGACCAATACATAGACAACCTAAACAGACGCTATAAACTTGGATACGCTACCGAGCATACTTTTCGGGGTGATTTGCAACAGCTATTAGAAAGTTTAGTGCCGTCTATCAGAGCAACCAACGAACCAAAACGGCAATCTTGCGGTGCGCCCGATTATATTCTGACCAACCAAGAAATTCCCGTTGGTTTTATCGAAGCCAAAGACATTGGCGACAAAGACCTTGAAGGAGCAAAAAAAACAGGCAACAAAGAACAGTTTGACCGTTACAAAGCCTCGCTTGGCAACATCATTTTTACCGACTATCTCGACTTCCATTTATATGTTGATGGGGTTTTTGTTGCCAAAGTTGCTATTGCCGCCCTTCGACCAGCTCAGGGTGACAATAAATTTGAAATCGTTCCGCTGCCCGGCAACTTTGCCGCTTTTACCAATCTGATAAAAGACTTTTGCACCCATATAGGGCAAACCATAAAAAGCAGTAAAAAGCTTGCAGAAATGATGGCCGGCAAAGCCCGCCTGCTTTCTGATGTGATTGAAAAGGCTTTGACAAGTGACGAAATCAATAATGAGAACAGCACGCTCAAAGACCAGATGACCGCTTTTAAAGAAATCCTGATACACGACATTACACCAAAAGGTTTTGCTGACGTTTACGCCCAAACTATTGCTTACGGAATGTTTGCAGCGCGGTTGCACGACCCGACCCTTCCCACATTTAGCCGTCACGAAGCTGCCGAACTCATTCCCAGATCAAATCCGTTTTTGCGAAAACTGTTCGGCTACATTGCCGGTCCCGACATTGACGACCGTATAAAATGGATAGTGGACAGTTTGGTAGAGATATTTTTGGCTTGCAATGTAGAAGAGATTTTGAAGAATTACAACCCCCACCGTGCCTCCCCCGAAGGAGGAGGTCAAAGAGAAGATCCGGTCATCCATTTTTACGAAACATTTTTGAGCGAATACGACCCTAAGTTGCGCAAGGCAAGAGGCGTTTGGTACACACCTCAGCCTGTGGTAGGTTTTCAGGTGAGAGCAATTGACGAAATATTGAAAACCGAATTTGGAATAACAGCAGGAATAGCCGATAACAGCAAAATAAAGATAAAAGTAAACGTGCAAGGAAAGCAAGTAGAGCAAGAAGTACACCGAGTACAAATGCTAGACCCTGCCACAGGCACAGGTACCTATATTGCGGCAGTCATAAAACATATTCATAAAAGGTTTGTAGGGCAAGAAGGAATATGGAGCAACTATGTAGAAAATCATTTGTTGCCAAGGCTTATTGGTTTTGAGCTTTTGATGGCAAGCTATGCTATGGCACATTTGCAAATAGATTTGTTGTTAACAGAAACCGGCTACAAGCCTTCTAAAGAACAACGACTTAAAATATACCTAACCAATAGCCTCGAAGAACACCACCCCGATACAGGCACGCTCTTTGCCAATTGGCTCAGCTCCGAAGCCAACGAAGCCAATTATATAAAACGTGACGCACCTGTAATGATAGTGATGGGTAATCCGCCGTATAGTGGCGAAAGTGCCAACAAAGGCGAATGGATTATGAGCCTGATGGAAGATTACAAAAAAGAACCGGGAGGTAAAGAAAAACTACAAGAAAGAAACCCGAAATGGATAAATGATGATTATGTAAAGTTTTTGCGTTACGGTCAATATTTTATTGAAAAAAACGGAAGTGGAATTTTAGCTTTTATCAATCCTCATGGCTTTTTAGACAATCCCACTTTTAGGGGTATGCGTTGGAATTTGCTGAAAACTTTTGATAAAATATACACGATAGACCTTCACGGAAACAGCAAGAAAAAAGAAACAGCACCTGATGGAAGTGCTGATGTGAATGTGTTTGATATTCAACAAGGCGTTTCAATTAACATGTTTGTTAAGACAGGGAAAAAGAAAACAAATGAATTAGGCAGGGTATTTCATTTTGATTTATTTGGTAAGAGAGAAATCAAGTATGACTTTTTAAATGAAAATTCAATCAAAACTGTTGCCTACAAAGAATTACCCAGTATTGCACCAAATTACTTTTTTGCAAGTAAAGATTTTGAAGAACAAACTTCCTATGATAAAGGATATTCGGTTAATGAGCTATTTACATTAAACAATGTAGGCATAGTAACTGCTAAAGATATTATTTTAATTAAGGACAACAAAGAAGATTTAATTAATAGTGTTTCAGAAAATTATTCAATGGGATTAGATATTGATGCTATCAAAAAAATAACATACAGACCATTTGACAATAAATTAGTCTACTACAATACAAAAATTATCGAAAGAGCTAGAGAGAAAGTGATGCAGCATTTTATTTATGGTAAAAATATAGGTTTAGTTATTGGACGACAGGGACAAGTAGTTGGTTCAATGCCTTGGAACTTATCTTTTATAACAAATTCAATTACAGATTTTAATTTGTACTATAGGGGAGGTGGGGTACTTTTCCCCCTCTATCTCTACCCCGAAACCAAAGGGCAACAAACAATCGGTCAAGATTCCCCTCCTTTGGAGGGGTTAGGGGAGGTCAGAACACCAAACCTGAATGCTGAAATTGTAAAGCAAATCGCAGATAAGTTAGGGTTAACTTTTACCAACGAAAAGACCGGCTTAACTTTTGGAGAAACCTCCCCAACCCCTCCAAAGGAGGGGCTTTTAACGGATGGGAATATAACGGATGGGAATATAACGGAGGGGGTTTTAAAACCTGGTTATATTACTGCTAACCCGAAACATTATTTACTCATCAAGGAGATGAGAGATGGTTTAAAAAATAACCCAACTGAAGCCGAAAAAATAATGTGGGAGTATTTGAGGAACAAAAAAACAGGGTACAAAATAAGAAGACAACATATTATTGATGATTTCATCACCGACTTTGTATGTTTAAGCATGAAATTGGTGATAGAAATTGATGGAAAAATACACCTAAAGCAAAAGGAATACGATGAACTAAGAACCGCAAAGTTAAATGAGTTGGGGTTTGAAGTAATCAGATTTACAAACGAAGAAGTCTATGCCAACCCTGAATTGGTAGCACTAAAAGTAAAAGAAAAATTAGATCACAAATCAACCCAACAAAACAACAACAATACCAACACCGACGATTCCCTCCCATCGGTAGAAGACTCCCCTCCTTCGGAGGGGCTGGGGGAGGTCGGAAAGGTCGAGGTTTTCGCCCCCATTGACCTATTAGATTACATCTACGCCGTTTTACATTCGCCAACCTACCGGGAGAAGTACAAAGAGTTTTTAAAGATAGATTTTCCGAGAGTACCTTATCCAAAAGACAAAGCAACCTTTTGGCAATTGGTAAAGTTAGGCGGTCAAATCAGGCAAATCCATCTTTTAGAAAGCCCGATAGTTGAGCAATACATCACCCAATATCCAATAGACGGAAACAACACAGTATCAAAACCAATCTTTTCTCCCTCCACTTCGGGAAGGGCAGGGGTGGGGTCGGTTTACATCAACGACACACAGTATTTCAACAACGTTCCACAAATAGCTTGGGAGTTTTATATAGGTGGGTATCAGCCCGCCCAAAAATGGCTCAAAGACCGGAAAGGCCGTAAACTCGAATTTGAAGACATTTTACACTATCAAAAAATCATCGTAGCCTTGACAGAAACGGACAGGCTGATGAAGGAAATTGATTTAATTGATATTGAGTGATAAGGAGAGTTGGCAGATATGTTTTTGTAGTTACAGAAAGGTTACTTCTCCAAACAAAGAAACTTCGCTTGGTTTTTTTGTATGTTTGTGAGTTGGAAGTTGTATTTATGTAGCCTTAATAGGTGGGTATGCGTGGTGAAGTTGCATCAGTTTTTTAGTTGGCGGTCATGCTTGGACGACAGTGCGAACATCAACCGACAGTGCAAAAAATGAACAGAGATAAATACATAATGACAGTTTTAATTTGGACACTTTTTCTTGGCTTGACTGCTTGCTCAAATCATTCGGGCGACAAGCCGCTGACTGACAAAATAATTGTCGACAGTTCTTCTTCGGCAAGTAAACAGACAAACTCTGCTACGACAGATAGTTTGAATATGCAAAAAGACGAACTAACAAAAATTTATACCCAAGCCATTGTAGCGTTTATAAAAGCAGCTTACAAAAAGGATAAGACCACTTTTGACACTTTATATTTTGGGAAGCACGTTTACGGACAACCTGACGACTTTCCAGACATTGAATTGCCGCAGACCATTGAGAAAACTCAAATCAGAATTGTAGCTCCAGAGGTTGGACAAAAAAAACAGACCGAACACAAATCCTTGGTTTATATGAATATGATGGGCTGGGTTGACAGTGAAAAAGCAGAGTTTGTGTTAGTAGTTTTCACAAATGGTGGAGAGCATCAGTATGATTATTTTATCAATTTCATACCCAAGAATTCAACCAACATATTTGAGTTGGACAAAATTGAGTTTGAAAATTATTTACACCTTAACGGACAAAATCCTAAACGCACTACAATCTATAAAGACGGCAAATATGTTGGGGACAAGTAATCAAATAAACTTTTGTGCGAACTTCGGACTGACCAACTCTGAACGAGAAATAGCACGAACCGCTAACAGCGGGTTTAAGAAATTGGCTGTTCAGTGGTTAAATAAAGCTTTGTGCTTCTTATCAAGTTCTGTGCTGGCAGACAGTTTTGTGCTTCGAAATCGCCAACTTCGTAAACCCCCGAAACGTTATCTAAAATTATTGACTAAAAGGAGATGGTTGTGGAAGATAAACGGAATATTTTAAAAGATGATCAGCCCTTTGATTATAAGCTATTGAAGGATGAGAAGGCTCAAATTTATTACTACAACAAAATGGTTAAGATATTGACCGGAAAAGATTATGCTAAGTTAATCAGGGCAATAGATGCAGATGATGCTTACGCACTTCAATTGTTTATGGCAAAAGTAACGGGAAACTTTAAGCACGGCAACGAGAAAGATAATCAATAACTTCGGCTAACAAGGCTCCGGCGTAACGGCTTCAAGACAACATAACCATAAAATACATCAGCGTGATGGCAAACAACAAAATCACATTGACTAAAACAGAAAAAGAAGATTTAAATACGCTTTTTCTGTTTCAGCTCGATAAAGAAGCAACTTATTTAGCAGCTTTTACATCTAAAGACCCAAACGACAAAATTGCTTACATCGAAAAGTATTCAAAGTTTTTGTCTGACCCGACAATCAATATGCAGACAATCAAAGTCGAAGGCGAAATTGTAGGAAGCATATCAAAGTTTGTGTTGGACAATAAAGCCGAAATTACTTATTGGATTGACAGGAAATTTTGGGGACAGGGAATCGCCACCACTGCACTTAAGGACTTGTTGAAAATGGAACAAATCAGACCAATTTACGGACGTGTTGCATTCGATAATTACGGTTCCCAGAAAGTGTTAGAGCATTGCGGTTTTGTAAAAATCGGAACAGATAAGGGATTTGCCAATGCCCGACAAGCAGAGGTTGAGGAGTATATATACCAGCTTTCAGACTAACAATTAGACAACATCGAACCGATAACAAGGTATTTGCAAAAGCAAGGGTTACGTGCTTTGTTGATGCTTTTGTGGTTGCTGAAAGTTCTGTTCTCCAAAAGAGTATTTGTTCTAAATCATCCGCTCATTGAAAATCTGTAAACTGTTGTAACTTTACAGCAATGAATTTGGTATTGTAAGACTTCGGTGACTGAATATTCGGAATTAAGTTGGAGGTATTTTAGTCAGTAGGAAATATTTTGAACAACAACACAACACATAAGAGACGATTTAACCTAAATTAAATTTGCGTTTACAGCATGGAAACTTTTGCAGGTGCTCTAAAATTTGTGTTGCCGATGTTTATTTTGCTCATATTGATTGAAATGATTGTAGCAAAATACCGAAATTTACAAGTAATCAATTTTATAGATTCGGTTTCAAGCCTGAGTTCGGGTATTACCAATGTGCTTAAACAAATATTGGGACTGACCATCTACATCATTACTTACGATTTTCTGTTGAAACACTTAGCTGTTTTTACCATTGAGTCAACTGCCCTCCAATATATCATAGGATTTATCAGCATTGATTTTTATGCATACTGGCAACACAGATGGACGCACAAGTACAACATTTTATGGAACAGGCACCTTATTCACCATAGCAGCGAAGAATATAATTTGCCGGTTGCCTTGCGTCAAACCATTTCTGATTTTGTTCAGCTTTATACCTTTTTATTAATTCCGGCTGCAATATTTGGTATCCCTACGGATGTACTTACGGTATTGGGGGTTATTATGCTTTTTGGAGGGTTTTGGTATCACACACAGCTTATCGGTAGAATGGGTTTCTTGGAAAATATAATTGTTACACCCTCTCATCACCGCATCCACCATGCCATCAATCCTGAGTATATAGACAAAAACTTTGGGGGGATATTGATCATTTGGGATAAAATATTTGGAACATTTCAAGAAGAGTTGCCCCATGCAAAACCCGTTTACGGAGTAACAAGACCGGTTAATACATGGAACCCTATTAAAATAAATTTTATACACATTTCACTATTAGTAAAAGACGCATGGCGTACAGCTAACATTTGGGACAAGTTTCGTATCTGGTTTATGCCAACAGGATGGAGGCCGGCAGATGTAGCCGAGCAATATCCTATCCCATACATAAAGGATGCTAACAATCAACAAAAATATATGCCTGCTGTTAGCATTTATTTGAAAGCTTGAGCGTGTGTACAACTGATTTTTACTTTTTTGTTGATGATGTTTTTGGTTCTCCAAATCGCAGAAATAACCAAAACGGCAGTGTTCGTTTACGCTTCATTTATTTTCATGAGTGTATATAGCTACACATCATTAATGGACAAATCCCGATATGCTTGGCACCTTGAGTTATTGCGTTTGTTTTATGCGCTGTTCATCATAAATTTTTACGGTGGTTGGTTTACACTCGATAATTTCATATCTTTGGGTACGCCTGTTTTAGTGGTTTATTTTATATTCTCAACTATAGTAAGTTTTGCTTTCGATTATTTTGAATTTAGAACAGACACTCCTCTTGTTGAGGCAAGCGCATAATTGTTAGCTAATCTATGCAAGTATAGATTTACAAAGACTTATTTGACAAGTACAACAAGCTGCTAACAAGGTATTTGCAAAAGCAGGGGAGATGTGCTTTGTTGATGCTTTTGTGGTTGCTGGAAGTTCTGTTTTTGGAATGAGCCTTTGAGTTGGAATGCCTGTACATTGAAAATCGGCTATTGCAGCGTTAGTTTTGTTTCTCATAAACATCGCTTGGTAACGTTAAATTTAGTATATTTGTGTTTCAAAGTCAAAGATAAAAGCGATGGATAAATCATATAGGTTTGTGTCAGATACAGAACCAACGATAGAGCAGTTGGACAATTTGATGCTTGAAGTGTTGAAGGACGTAAAAGAACGTGCCGCAAAAGCAGAGGCAAAATTTAAAGCCATGCAAGCAATTGCATTACAACAAGCACTTGAAGTTTGGCAGCAAAAACAAAACAACAGTGACCACGAATAAACCCAAACTTATCGTCATTGCGGGTCCGAATGGTTCGGGTAAAACTTCTGTAACTTTTGCTTTCACACAAACCATTTCCCGCAACTGTATCACGTCTCCTATAACGACTTTGAACACCATTCTACTTTTCATTATCCTGACAGTGATTGCATCGTGCAACAGTCAAGTTAAAAATACTGAAAGCATTGCTAAGAAGTCAATGAATGTTGGTAAGAATGTTTCAGAAATCGATAGAAGTATATGGGTCGTTTTTCAAGACAAAAAGAAAAACTTTTGGTTCGGTAGCAATGGAGCAGGAACCTATTGTTATGATGGTAAAGATCTAAAACAGTTTACCACTAAAGATGGCTTAAACAGCAATCAGATAAGGGGTATTCAGGAAGACAAATTGGGAAATATCTTTTTTGACACACCTAATGGAGTAACCAAATTTGACGGAGAAAAATTTATTCCTTTAATTGCAGTTAAATCACCGGGTAATCAATGGAAGTTACAAGCTGACGATATGTGGTTCAAAGGTACCGGAAATATTTTTGGCGTATATCGATATGATGGAGACACGTTGCATCATTTGGAATTTTCAACATTCAATTCAAAAGTGTTAGACCCGGAGTATGCAGTATATAGTATCTATAATGATAAAAAAGGGAATCTTTGGTTTGGAACCGGATCTGCCGGGGTTTGCCGTTTCGATGGCACAACTTTAAATTGGATATACGAAAAAGAACTGTCAGTACTTGATGACGGCAGGGTTCCGGCAGTTCGATCCATTCTTGAAGACAATGAAGGATTTTTTTGGTTTAGTAACATCCTTCATAGATATAGAATAGATCAGAACAAATTAAAGGCGCAAAAAACAATTCAATACGAGAAATTACCGGGTATTGAATTATCACAACAGCAAGTAAAAATGAATCTTCCTTATTATGCTTCGGCTGTTTTGGACAATGAAAATGGAGATATTTGGATGACTAATTATAATGAAGGTGTATGGAAATACGATGGTAAAACCCTAACCAATTATCAATTAAAAGACGGAGAAACACATGTGCTAACATTATCAATTTATAAAGACAATGATGGCGTTCTTTGGCTTGGAACAGACAATGCAGGAGTTTATAAATTCAATGGCAATGCATTTGAACAACTAAGACTATGACAGAAGAATAAAAATTCAACTTCAGACAGCTATTCACAAGAAACGGCAACGAGATCGGTAAAAATCAACAACCCAGAACAATAACACAGATAATAAAACCAACCCCCCAGTTAACATCAAAATGGATTTAAGAACCATTAACAGTAACCAAACTTTTGCTTACTCGCTTTTTTTAATCATGTTTTATTTTACTTCATGCAATGAGTTAATTAAAACACAGCCTCAGGAAAGCGTAAACAACAAGTCATCAGGCAATGTGGGACTGCCAAAACTTATAAAATCACAAGGTTCGAGTGAATTTGATAATGTTCAATGCGGTTTGCAGGACAAGGATGGCAATCTATGGTTTGGAACCACAAGAGAAGGGGTTTATCGTTACGACGGAAAATCATTTACTCAATTTACGGTAAATGATGGGTTAGCCCATCACACTGTTTTATCTATTTTAGAAGATAAAGCAGGTAAAATTTGGTTTGGCACCGGCGATGGTATTTGCTATTTCGATGGAAAAAAGTTTACCACTTTACAAATCCCCGATTCCATTACAGTTGATAAGACACCTGACACTACCTCTTACAACAATACATACGTCAAAAACGAAGTATGGAGCATGATGCAAGATAGTAAAGGTATAATTTGGTTTGGCATCAAAAATGGTATCTATTGTTATGATGGAAATTTGTTTAGCCGTTTTTTAGACAATGATGATGTTTTAAATAAAGACGGACTTCGTTTAAAAATGGTGTGTAGTATTTTGGAAGATAAAAATGGAATGATATGGTTCGGTTCCGGGATGCCGCCCGGTATGGAAGGACTTTGCCGTTACGACGGGAAATCAGTAACCGGTTTCAAACCCAAAGGCAATGGCTGGGTTCGCAGAATTTTTGAAGAAGAAAAAGGAAACTTATTGCTTGTTACAAGACACGCCGGTGTATGCAGGTATGATGGAAAAACAGTTACGAATATAACGGAACAAGCCGGGATTGACAACGGTAGTGTTTGGTCACTTTTAAAAGATAAAGCGGGAACCCTATGGATAGGCACTGAACTTGGTAGTGGGCAACTGGGCGAGGATGGAGGGCTATGGCGTTTGGAAGGGAAATCAGCTACAAAGTTTACTACCAAAGATGGGCTATGTCATAATGGTGTTTCTTGCATCATAG
This sequence comes from uncultured Bacteroidota bacterium, assembly GCA_937907475.1. GTDB lineage: Bacteria > Bacteroidota > Bacteroidia > Chitinophagales > UBA2359 > UBA2359. Next base: position 14,294 of record CALCIK010000066.1, read on the forward strand.
AAGATAAAGCCGGAAATATATGGATAGGCACAAGAAACGTTGGGTTATGTCGCTACGATGGAAAAACATTTACCAATTTTACAGAATAAAACCGTTAGAAATCTCTCCCTGTTTTCTTTGCATCTGCGTTCAAAAATAAAATAGAACGCGGATGACGCGGATTTCCAAACGCGGATGAAACGGATTTTTCTTTTTAATTTAACATCTGCGTTCATCGGCGTTGCTTGCATCCGTTTTATCCGCGTTCCAAAACATTCTCCGAGTTCCAAGAAAGAATAGAACGCAGATGACGCGGATTTTCAAACGCGGATGAAAGGAGTTTTTCTTTTTTGCTTTATAAATCTACGTTCATCCGCGATGCTTGCATCCGTTTCATCCGCGTTCAAAAAAACAATAGAACGCGGATTAAGCTGATTTTCAAACGCTGATTATTAATCCGTTTTACCAGTATCTATTTCATCACTTAAAGGAAAAGCTCATATACAGCATTTGCATCACAACAGTAGATAAAGCAAACACCCTATTACTGCGCTCCTCATGAATAATTGGAAGATACCTTGTCCAAGTATCTTTTTTAGGTTATCTTGCAACGCCTTTGGAAATTACCAATTTGAACCTTGTGTTTCGGGGCGGTAAGTTCAGAGGGGCAATGTCAACCCATTCTAACAACCTGTTACTATTCCGATTAGTTATGAGTTCAACCACCTTAACCCGCATTACGCAAAAAGAAGTTCGCACCCTTGCCGGCAAAGAACAAAGTATCGAAGCCTTTACACAAGAAGTTTTGGACGACTACAAATTGGGTCGTTTGAGTAGGGAAGCAAGCATATTAGGTCGCAAGGAAGTTTTGAGCGGTAAGGCCAAATTCGGTATTTTGGGAGATGGTAAGGAATTGCCCCAAATTGCTTTGAGCAAGGTTTTCGAAAATGGCGACTTCAGGTCGGGTTATTACCGCGACCAAACGCTGATGTTGGCATTAGGAAATGTTACGGTTTCCCAACTGTTTACCCAATTATATGCCCACCCCAATCTGGAAGAAGAACCTCATTCAGCAGGTCGCCAAATGAATGCCCACTTTGCCACCCGCAGTTTGAACGAACAAGGGGAGTGGAACAATCTCATGCAAATCAAAAACACCGCTGCCGATATATCGAGTACCGCTGCCCAAATGCCGCGTGCTGTCGGGTTGGCTTTGGCATCCAAAAAATACCGTGAAATAGCAACCCTACACCAATTCACCCGGTTTTCAAACAAAGGTAATGAAGTTGCTTTTGTTACCATTGGCGATGCCAGCACATCGGAAGGGATTTTTTGGGAAGCCATGAATGCAGCAGGAGTGTTGAAAATCCCAATGGTGGTTTCGGTTTGGGATGATGGTTACGGCATTTCAGTGCCCATTGAGTTTCAGACCACTAAAGGCTCTATCTCTGAGTTGATGAACGGTTTTAAAACTGATGAGAAAGGGGAGGGGATAGATATTTACACGGTTTATGCTTGGGATTACCCCGCCCTGCTTCAAACTTATCAAACAGCCGTAGCCAAAGCCCGAAAAACACACAGACCCGTCTTGATTCACGTCAAAGAAGTTACCCAACCACAAGGACACTCTACTTCCGGTTCCCACGAGCGATATAAATCCAAAGAACGCCTGCAATGGGAAATAGATAAAGATTGCCTGCTCAGTCTGCGCAAATGGATATTGGAAAACCGTATAGCCGATGAACAAACACTCAACGAAATAGACGAAGAAGCTAAGGTTCTAGCTAAAGATGCGCAAAAGACGGCATGGAAACAATTTAACGCCCCCATTCAAGCAGCTATCAAAGAGGTGATTGCTGTTTATGATCGTTTGTTGCCGAATGTAACTGAACCGCAGATTGTAACCGAAGCCAAGAAAGAATTGACCGCAACCTTAAACCCGACGAGGCGAGATGTGGCGTTCCAAGTCCGAAAAACTTTGTCGGAACTGAGGTTTGAAAGCCCCGAGGTTACCCAAGAACTCCTTCAATGGAAGAACCGCTATCAATCCCAAAACAATGAACTATACACCACCTATCTGCATAGTCATTCGGAAGAGAATGCTTTAGCAGTGCCGGTTGTTCCCCCACTTTACAGCGATAGTTCACCTGCGGTAAATGGTTTTGAAGTGTTGAACGCTTGTTTTGATGCCATGTTACAACGCGACCCTCGTGTGATTGCGTTTGGAGAGGATTTGGGTAAAATAGGGGATGTCAATCAAGGTTTTGCCGGACTGCAAGCAAAACACGGTATTGAGCGGGTGTTTGATACGGGTATCAGAGAGGCTTCTATTATAGGACAAGGAATTGGTTTGGCAATGCGCGGGTTAAGGCCGATTGCCGAAATACAATACTTAGATTACTTTATTTACGGACTACAACCGGTTGCCGATGACTTGGCAACCTTGCAATATCGAACTTACGGTGGTCAAAAAGCACCAATGATTATCCGCACTCGAGGCCATCGTTTAGAAGGTATTTGGCATACGGGCTCGCCAATTGGGATGATTTTAAATTCGGTAAGGGGTGTCTATCTCCTTACCCCTCGCAATATGGTGCAAGCAGCAGGTTTTTACAATACTATGCTCCAAAGCGATGAGCCTGCCATTATCATCGAATGTTTGAACGGTTACCGTTTGAAAGAAAAGATGCCCGATAATGTTGCCGTATTTACCGTGCCTTTGGGCGTGCCTGATATTCTGAAAGAAGGTACCGATTTGACCATCGTAACCTATGGCTCTTGTTGCCGTATTGCAATGGAAGCTGCCGAACGTTTGGAAAAGGCGGGTATTTCTTGTGAAGTGATAGATGTACAATCCTTGTTGCCTTTTGATATCCATCATTTCATCGTCGAATCATTAAAGAAAACCAATCGCCTGTTGGTCTTAGACGAAGATGTGCCGGGTGGTGCATCGGCTTATATGATGCAGCAAATTTTAGAAACTCAAGGAGGCTATTATTATTTAGATTCCGCACCTGCCTCTTTGACCGCTCAACCCAATAGAGGAGCTTACGGTTCGGATGGCGATTATTATTGCAAACCCAATACAGAGGATGTGTTTGAAAAGGTTTATGCCGTGATGAACGAAGCGGAACCCAATAAATTCCCGATGTTTTTTTAGGAATAATTGGTTCCAGCCAAAGTTGTTATTTTATTTAAATCCGGCATTCTTATGCATTCCTACCGCCTTAGCGTTAATTTTGAAAAACTGATTTGTCATCAGGCAGGCAGTAAAACCACAAGTATTGCACAACCGTATATGTGGTGTGTATTTTTTAAAGTTGATGGTGAGAGTGTGGTCATTTCAGACCAATTCAAATTGGCCGGTCAAGCAGGCGTACATTTTTCTCACGGAAGCCACTATAATTTGGGTCAAGTAATTGTAGAAAAGGGTACTATTATCAATATCCCTCCTACTGTTGGGCAATGGAATACCGACCTTTTCCCCATGAAGCTGCCTTATTTTGAGCAGGATTTTCCAGCAACGATAGGGTTAACCTGCATATTACTGAAACAAGGGAATGTTAGCCATAAAGCGATAGAAATCGGGCACCATAAACTAAATGAGTTTGTCATGCACGCCATAGAAAAATCAGTGGCAGAATTTGACCCTCGTCAGATTGATGTTTATCATTTAGAGTCCTCGGTCAAATCCTACTTTGAGCGAAGTGTTTCCCATGTATCCGAAGGAGTAGATAGGGTGATTATGCGTGCGGTTATTGGCAATCAAAATATCCTACAAAATATTCGATCCTTAATCAAACAGGATTCTTTAGTAGGGTTTAAAATTTGGAATTTTAACCACACCGATATTGCTTTTAACCACGGTCTCATCTCTTTCTCCGAAAGGTGGACTTCACCAAAAAACGGCGATTGGGAAGTGCAAGGCACTTTGAAGGCAGAAATTATCCAACATGCAAATCCCTTGAAGCCCGTTATCGACACGAAACCATAATTTGTTAACCGGTATCGCACAAGGGTCAATCACATCAGTAACATTTCATCACTACACTAAAGCAGTTTATTATGAAACCCTACGTCTTACTATGTTGCTTCCTTTTGACGACTGCATTTGTATCGTTTGACGATGATGATAACGTCATAACCGGAATTGCGTCTTATTATGCAGACAAATTTCATGGCAGGCGCACTTCATCGGGCGAAATTTATAATCAGGAAAAACTAACCGCCGCCCATAAAACCCTTCCTATGGGTTCAAGAGTAAAAGTCTCCCGTTTAGATAACGATATGGCAGTAGTGGTAAAAATCAATGACCGAGGCCCTTTTGTGAAAAACCGAATCATAGACTTATCAAAAGCCGCCGCCAAAAAAATCGGACTGATTAGTTCCGGTATGGCAAAGGTTAAAATTGAGGTGATTGGTAATAATGGAAGCGGCAAAGGGGTAAGTCTTACAGAAGAAAACCTAAAAGAGTTGTTCCTCATCATTGATGAAGAGGAATGGTAGCCTTTTTGCACCCCGATTATTCTTCCCCTTAAAATTTATACCTGTTTGGATATAATTAACCCTTTAACCCAACATCAAAAATGTTAGGGATAAAGGAAGTACGGCTTAAAAATAAAGTTGAAAAAAAAATTTATGTAGTAAAAGGAGTTTTCTTGTAAGTTAATGATGTTTGTTGGCACATATTAGTACCTTGCAAAACATAGTACCGTGCAAATAAAAAATTCAGGCACTGTAACTTTTAGTAGAGGTAATTCGATTAACTAACAGAAACAGAAATTAACCACTTAAAACTTTCTTTATCATGAGACAGAACATTCAGAACTTGCTAAGAAACGCAACGCTTTACATCATTACTTTGGTGTTATCTTTAAACTTACAAATTACCACGGCGCAAGCTTCCACTATTATCAGCGATGATATGCCACTCTACTCCGGCGATATAGCAGTCCTTAACGACTTAATCCATGCAAACGGTTTAACCCAATATGCTGAACAACCATTAGCATTAGGTATTCAAGTGTGGGAACAAGGCAGACTTACATTCTTACTCATTGACAACAGCTACTTGATTTCTCAACTTCCGCAAAGCATTGGTAATTTGACTGAATTGCAAAGTTTATTCTTGTCTAACCAAAGTATCAGCAGTTTACCCGAAAGTATCGGTCAATTGGCAAACCTTAAAAAATTGCACCTAGACAATAATCGCTTGACGATATTGCCTTCGACAATTGGTAACTTATCTAATCTAAGCAGTTTGTATTTGCAAAATAACCGCTTGAATAATTTACCTGCATCAATCAGTAAATTGACCAACTTAAATACACTCAATGTGTCCGGTAATCCACTTGATATTACAGCATTCGATGCTTTACCCTTAGAAGAGTTAACCCGTTTTTACCAATAGTTATTCATTTCACCGTCAATAACTAAACCTAAGCTTACAATCACCTAAGGTCATGACCCGACTACTATTGATACAAAATAGTAGTCGGTTTTTTTTATGGACGAAAATCGAATATGAGATTCTGAGAAAAAACGTTAAGCCCCATTTATATTTCACACTTATTATTGTATTTTTGAGGGAATAACGAAATCTAAAACTAATAGCCGAGGAGTTTGGCTTTATTAACACTACAAAGAACTCAACTGCATGAAAACAAGAACTGAGGTAACAGCAATTTTTGATACGACATTAGAAAGAGCGTTTAAAAGTCCCATGTTGTGTGATATAACCAAAATTCACACAGGTTACGGATTGACCCCGAAAGTAACACATTGCACAGAAGATGAAAGTTGGGGTAAAATTGGCGGAAGCCGCAAAGTGTTTATGGCAAAATCACCGTCATTCAAAGGCGGAGAGTCATCGCTTGACAAGGTTTTGGACAGAAAAGAAAATGAATATTGGAAAATTGAAATTAGCGATTTTAAAACTTGGGCAATGGGTTTTGAAAAATTTCAAGGTGAATGGTTCACTTCCCAAAGACCGGATGGAAAAGTTCAAGCGCGATATGTCTATACCATGTTTTCCAACAGCTATCTGTTTTACCCGTTTCATTGGTTATTTACCAAATTGATTTGGAGAAATTATATGAAACATGTTTTGGAAAATGTTAGAACTTTGGCAATGAGTAATGCCTCATATTTGCATGAATAGAAATAGGATTATTGAAGGTGTTTTATACGGACTACCGTTTATGGTCGGACATAGTGTCAGTGCTTTAGATGAGCAGAAAAGACTCAAAAATCGTTAACGAGATAAACAACATTAAGATGGAACTAAAACAATAAATCACAGAAATTGTAAACACTTTGCCAAATGATGTATTGGGCGAACTATTACTTTATTTGCGACAAGTAGAAAAAGTGTCGCAAGAGTAAATGCGGTTGTCTTTAAACCTAAAAACAATCTTAACTGAAGACAGGGAGCTTCTTGAACGATTAGCCAAATAATGGACTTGAAAGAAGTTCTTGAAATTCACCGGATTTTGATAGAAAAATTTGGTGGCTCACTAGGGGTAAGGGATGAAGGGTAGTTAAAATCTGCTATTGAAAGACCGTTTAGCGGATTTGAACAACTGATATTGGTGACAGTAAATATGAAGCAAGATTATGATAAAATTTAAAAGGCTCGACCACTTACAAATTTGTATTCCGACCGGAAAAGAAAACGAAGCTCGACAGTTTTATACCGGGATTATTGGACTAACAGAAATACCTAAGCCCAAAGAACTTATTCCCAATGGCGGACTTTGGTATCAAATAGCAGATATTCAACTTCATATCGGAACAGAAAATGAAATCAATAAATCAAAACGACATCCAGCATTTGAAGTAACAGACTTACAAACTGCTCGGACACATTTAGAAAACCATGGAATAAAAATTAATGAAGAAAAACAAGTGCCGGGGCAAATCCGTTTTTCATTTATTGATCCGTTTGGCAACAGAATAGAGCTATTGCAAAAGATTTGATAATCAAGCAACACGACTGTTGGGCTGTACGGAAAGTCCCTTGTCTTTATTTAGAATGTTAATTGTCCGCAATTTTTTAACGACATCTTATCCACCTATTAACCAACCAATACAATGGCAAAAAACAAAACGGCGGAAACCGAAAAGAATGTAATGGAGTTTATCCATGAGTTTGCCGACACAGAACAAAAGCGGAAAGACAGCTATGAATTGATTGAAATGATGCAAAATGTTTCGGGACATGAACCCAAAATGTGGGGATCAAATATTATCGGTTTTGGGACTTACCATTACAAGTACAATAGCGGACACGAGGGGGATTCAGCACTTATTGGGTTCTCTCCACGCAAATCCGCTATATCGCTTTACGTATTCACCGGTCTTGATGAACACGAACATTTGTTAAAGGGGCTTGGTAAATTTAAAATGGGAAAGGCTTGCATTTATGTGAATAAACTTTCTGATATTGACCAACTGCAACTTAAAACATTGATGGAGGAAACCATTAAGTTTCTTAAATCGAAGTACGGAGCAAACTAAATTTGAAATTAAAAATACAGTTGTATGAAAACACTTGAATTTAAAATCGCGATCAATATAAATCCCGAAAAAGTTTGGGATACACTATGGGACGAGGAAAGTTACAAAGCATGGACAAGACCATTTTGCGAAGGAAGTTTTTATAAAGCAGAGAACTTTACGGAAGGCGGTAAAATACATTTCCTTACCCCTGACGGATATGGGATGTACAGCCTTATAGATAAAATTGAAACAAACAAACTGCTTTCATTCAAACATATTGGAGATGTTAAAAACTTTGAAGAGTTGCCTATTGATCAAGAAACTAAAACTTGGTCAAATGCAATGGAAATATATGAATTAACCCCCGTTGACAATGGCACTGAACTCAAAGTAAAGGTGGATGTTGTCGAACAACACAGTGACTTTATGAATAACGCATTCCCTTTGGCGTTGGCTGAATTAAAAAAGCTTGCTGAAAGTCAACAAACCAAATGATAGGACACGTACAATATACTTGATTAGTGCAAACGACTGATTTGCAAACACAGCGTTTGGGTTTGCATTTTAAACAGTATGCTTAGTTTTTAGGTAAACCGTGTTCGGTGTATGATTTTTCTGAAACAATAGTTCAAATCAATGACCAAAACGAGGTATTTCAGGATGCAGTATTAAACCAAAACTGCTAATGACTATCCTACCCTCAACAAATTGTTTGTGTCATGAAGAATCTATTCCGCCTTTCGGGTTTGCTGTTCCTATTTCTTATATCGGGTAATTCCTTTGCACAAGAACTTTCTTTGCCCGATAAGCTTCCGGCACAAGTTCAAGAATCGTTTAGTTCGGTTAGACAACAACAAATTGAATTTTACCGCCAATTTAACCTACAAACCGAAGAACAATACGATAGCCTTTACTTTGCATTGCAAGGTTTAGTGGGCAAGAAAGTGCCCCAATCCCAAGAATTTGAAGGCAATGGGTTAGAAAAAATGGACGAAAACTGTACATTGAACAGACAGGTGTATGGTTGGCATCCTTATTGGCAAGGTTCGTCTGTGTTCAATAATTATAACTACTCGCTCATTTCAACACTTAGTTATTTCTCTTATGAGGTAAATCCTGCCAACGGAAACTACTACGACATACATTCTTGGAAAACCACCAATGCCATCAATTTGGCCAAAGCTGCCGGTTGTAAAGTTGATTTGTGTGTTACCAATTTTGGTACAACGAATAATGTTACTTTTTTGACTAACCAAACGGCATGGCAGCGTTTGGCTGATAGCTTAATTGTTTTGCTCAACTATCGAAATGCAGATGGGGTGAACATAGACTTTGAAGGTATTCCCGGTAGTCAACGCAACAATTTCACCGCCTTTATCAGCTACCTCAATAACCGGTTTGACACCTACAGACCCGGCACCACGATTAGCATTGCTTTGTATGCCGTTGATTGGACGAATGTGTTTGACATAGCAGCCCTTAACCCATTGGTAGATGCCTTTATAGTGATGGGGTATGATTACCATTATTCGGCCGATGCCCAAGCAGGACCTGTTGCTCCACTTTATCATGGTTCTCAATGGGGAACTTATACCCTTAACCGCACTGCCGATTACTATATCAATCAAGGAGCATCTGCCTACAAACTATTGATGGGCATACCTTATTATGGTTATGATTGGAAAACCAATTCAAGCAATGTGCCTGCTGCAACAGTAGGTACAGGAACATCGCGCCTTTATAATTACCTGAAAAATAACTTCTTTGGCACCTACACTCGGCAATGGGATCAACATAGTTCATCTCCCTATTTTATCTACACATCAGGGGGTGATACTCGTCAATGTTGGTTTGAAGACGAGGTTAGCCTTGCTGCCCGCTATGATATGGTGTTGAACAAACAAATGGGAGGAATTGGAATTTGGGCATTGGGTTATGACAACGGGTATGATGAGTTATGGAACTTGCTACAAGAAAAATTTACCGATTGCAGTACCAATTGTAGCGGTACATTTTACGATTCAGGAGGTCCATTGGGTAATTACCGAAACAATGAAAACAGTATTTTCACACTTGCCTCTCCATATCCCGATGAACCCATAACGATAACGTTCAACGCCTTCGATTTGGAATCTAACTACGACTTTCTGCACATATACGATGGTCCCGACACCGGTAGTCCTTTGTTGGGCACTTTTTCGGGTACGACCAATCCCGGAACATTCAGTTCGTCCGGTAATGTGTTGACCATTCGCTTTACCTCTGATGGAGCAACTTTAAGAACCGGATTTGAAATAGAATGGTTCTGCGGTTGCTATCACCAAACTGTCATTCAACCACTTGCACCACAGTATATGAGCAACTTTACCGTATCGTTTACCGATGAAGATAACTGTACAGCGGGGGTTAAAGATGCTTTTTACCAAGTGCAGCAATCTTGGGGCGGTGAGTGGAGAAGCAATCATCATCTCGGTTTTTTTACTGACGAATTTAGTACTACTATACACCCCGACTGGACTTCAGTAACCGGTAATTGGCAGATAACATCGGGCAGCATCTATCAAAGTAATCAATCCCTCAACAATTCTAACCTATATAGCCCACTAACCCAAGTTAGTTCTGAAACATGGCTTTATCATTGGCGGGCTAAAACAGGAGGTGCAAGTACCTTTAGCAGACGTTCCGGCTTTCATTTTTTTGCCTCTGACGGGGACGGTGAAAACAGAGGCAACTCCTATTTTGTATTTGCCCGTATGGATGACAACAAAGCGCAGATTTACAAAGTCGCTAACGATGAGTTTGAACTAAAGACGAATGCCGATTTTACATTTACACCCAACGAGTGGTATGACTACAAAGTGAGCTACAACCCGGCTACCGGACAAATTGCTTTTTATATAAACAACCAACTTGCAGCTTCTTGGACAGACCCTACGCCTTATACTACCGGACAATATCTTTCATTGCGTACCGGTAATAGCCAAACCCACTATGACTTTGTAAGGGTATATCGAAAACGAAGCAACCAAGCCACTATTAGCATAGGGAATGGTAATAATTATATGGTTAACCCGACTGCACATCAATGCCGCATTTTATCGTTGACAAATTATACCGACAATCGTTGGAGTAATTTAGCGATGGCTCAAACAGGCATTGCCTTTACAGTAGGCACCACCGAACCTGAAATTACGGTAGAAAATACTCGGTTGATTCTGTCGCCTAATCCTGCTATTGACAACCTTAAGGTTTCTTTTCAAGCAAAAGATTATGGAAATGCTCCGGTTACAATTTATGACCTTAGTGGTCGAGTAGTTTGGCAGAAACAATATGCTTATATATTAGGTAGCAATCAGTTAGAAATCAATATTAGCCAACTTCCTGCGGCCATGTATCTACTAACAGTGGAAACGGAATCGGGTACTCTTCAAAACAAATTGATAAAACTGTTTTGAATTTACGGATTGCCAAAATAACAAACAATATACTGCCATAGGATATCCTTAAAACAGGGACTATTATTGATAAGTAATGCCAGACTTCTTGCTTTCGGTGAGTGTTAGAAACCGTACTTGTTTAGCAAAATAAAAGAAGCATTATCGTCATTTTGTCCGCCAAATTACATGGAGTAAAATAAAATGTAAGAAAGAGGGTGCATAATTAGATGCTGCAATAATTTTAGTGGTAAATTGTCTTAAAATTGTAAAAGATAATTTAATCACAAAACTTTGCAGACTATGAAAACAAGTTTTACGCTATGGCACTATGCTAAAATATGGTTAGCTGCCATGTTCTTTTTGATAATCAATTACCCTGCACAGGCTCAGCTCATTGTTACCCCAAATACTCCTCCGGAAGATATGGTAAACATGTTGACGGGTGGTGGAGTAACAGTTAGTAACATTACGCTTAATTGTCCTGAAGGAGCTTACGGTACTTTTAACGGTTTGGCATCTAATATCGGTATCGAAACCGGCATCATGCTGGCAACCGGTCCTCTTGATATAGCCGTAGGTCCGAACAATAGCGGAAGTGCCGGAGAAGATAATTTTGGTATAGGGTATGATATGTTGACCGATATTGCAGGTTTCCCAACTTTTAACGCCTGTATTTTAGAGTTTGATATCATTCCCGAAGGCGACATTTTGTCTTTTAACTATGTATTTGGCTCTGAAGAGTACAACGAATTTGTATGCTCCAACTACAATGATGTTTTTGCCTTTTTTGTTACCGGCACCAATCCTGCTGGACCGGACTATGTCAATACAAATGTTGCCATCATTCCCGGCACTACAATTCCGGTTGCTATTAACTCTGTTAACAATGGCACGCCAGGTGGTTCCGGTACAGCCGGTGGTTGTATCAGTTTAGACTATCCCATGTATTATGTAGATAATGCCGGAGGGGTTTCTGTACAGTATGATGGATTTACAGTAGTGTTGAGTGCTACGGTAGAAGTCATTCCTTTTGAAACCTACCATTTTATTTTGGCTCTAGCAGATGCGGGTGATGGTGTATGGGATTCTGGTGTATTTTTAGAAGCAGGAAGTTTTGAATCTTTACCCGATTTCTCTCTTTCTGACCCTACCACAGCAGTAGAAGGTTGCGTGGATGCAACTGTTACCGTATTTATTAACGAAGCCGAGCCAACTGATATAGGTGTTCCTCTAAGTTATGGCGGCACTGCAACCTTTGGTGTAGATTACCTGCCCCTACCCAGTGTAGTGGTGATTCCTGCCGGTGAAACCTCCGTAAGTTTTACTGTTGTTGCCTTGGAAGACGGTTTCCCCGATCCATTTGAAACCCTAATCGTTACGTTGGTCGAAACGGGAGCTTCTACTACCGTTACCATCCTTGAACCGGATTTACCGGAAGTGAATTTAGGGCCTGATGCCCTGCTTTGTGCAGGCGATGTGGTCGTTCTTGACGCTACCAATGCTTCTGCCGAAAGTTATTTATGGCAAGACGGCAGTACCGGATCTACCCTAACAGTCAGTTCTCCCGGTACTTATTCAGTAACAGTAACCGCTGCTTGTGGAACAGCCTCAGATGAGATTACCTTTACCACTGAGCCCGAGCTTAGTGTTTCATTGGGTAATGACATTACTACTTGTACGCCCGTTGTATTAGATGCAACAACCCCCGGTGCGTTGAATTACTTATGGAGTACGGGTGCAGCCACCCCCACGATTACAGCAGGTACTGCCGGCAATTACTCTGTAACGGTCAGTAACAATTGCAGTTCTGCTACCGATGTTATGACTCTCACCATTGGTGGAGGCGTTACTGTTAATCTTGGAGGCAACCAAAACCTTTGTATTGAAGATGTGAATGTGTTAAATGCCTTTAATGCCGATGCTATTAGCTATTTATGGTCAGATGGCAGTACTGAACCGACATTTACAGTTACGGAAACAGGAGTTTATTCTGTAACCGTTACCGGCAATTGCGGAAGTGGTACAGACGAGGTTTGTATCGTTCTTGAAAGTTGCGATTCTGCTTGTGATGATATGGAAATCACACAAATCGTGGACTGCACCACTACACTTCCCAATACTTATCAAGTATATGCGAGCGTAGCAGGAGGTACTCCTCCCTATACAGTCAGTGGTGATTATTCGGGTGTTATCGGTCAAGACGATGTGGTATTTTTGTTTGGTCCCTTACCGTTTAATTCTTTCTACTTAATAGATATAACCGATGCCAATGGTTGTGTCCGAAGCATCTTAGGAAAACCCGTTTGCTCCACCTTGCCAATCAGCCTGATTGAGTTTAATGGCCGCACACAGGAATCTACCAATTTACTATGGTGGCAAACTGCCGCAGAGGTAAACAATGCTTATTTTACACTTCAACGTTCTTCAGATGGAGTTAACTTTAGCCCGATAACTACTCTAGCCGGTGCAGGAAACAGTTCGACTGTCCGTTATTACGAATTTACCGATGAAAAACCTTTGAGCGGAGCCAACTACTACCGCCTCCATCAAACAGATTTTGACGGTCAATCACAAATAGTGGGAACAATCCTCTTGACCCGTCATGCAGCCAATAGTACTGCTCCAATTACCGTATTGCCTACCGTAACCAAAAATGATGTAACGGTCTTATTCAACAACACTGCTTCTGCAAATGCAAGATTACAGTTGTTTGATACTGCGGGCAGGTTGATTGCGGCTAAATCCTTGCAGCCCGGCACACAAACGGTTTCTTTTGAACTTAGGGATTATCCTGCCGGACTTTATTTGCTACGCTACCAATCTGAAAGGGAAATTTATTCTGTTAAGGTGGTTAAACAGTAACCAATAGCGAAAATGATTTGCTGACATTTTGAAATGAAAAGACCCCGAACCGTTCAATTGGTTCGGGGTCTTTTGTCTGTTATAAAGTAAAGTTGGGATTAAAATACGCTAGAAGGCCTATTTAGAAAATCTATGACGAAGTTGTGTGCCAACTACTTGTTGCATTTATATTAAAGTTGGCATCAGGTATAAACATGTGGAGTTTACAATCCAAAGGTAGGCTAGGAGAGAAGCTACCTGTTGACTTAGTGTTCATTACCTAGTTCCCAAAATACCGGCATAAGTAAGACTTTGAAGATTAAAGATATAAAATGTTTGTTGCTCGGTACATTCGGTAAATAATGTTTAAATTCGCCCTCTTTAAGATGTAGAAGTAGAACTCGCAACCTCTTAGCTAGCTTTTCTACTATAAATATAAACTGAATTCCTAACTCACGTTCAAATTTAATAAACCCTATGAAATGGGTAAACGCCCTTGGTCTAACCTTTCAATTTTTTTCATTTTGGTTTGCTGCTCCCGAATTGTTGGGTGAACAAACACTTAAAAGAATGGAGTCCGGATTGAAAACATTGATTACAAAAATACCTGTAATATTGGTTATGCTGTTTTGTTGTGGTTACGGTCTAACATTTAGTGTTATGGGAATAGTAAAGGGGCTGAATGCCAGTAAAGAAGGCATTACGGCATCGGAATATTACTCTTTTATGGCAGTATTAACCATAAGCTTAATGATATACCTGCTCTTTATTATTTACTACAAACGCATTAACCGTTGGCTAGAAAACAGCATAGCCCAACCGCTTACACAACGACTCATTCACAATAACGAAGCCCGACAAAATGCGTTGCTGATTGGTGCTGCTTTGTTTAGCATTGGCTTTTTGCTACAATTGGCGGTTGTTTTGTGGCAATAACTATAAAATAGGAGGGAAGTGCATATTCATTTGTCATCATCTTGCTCTATACTCCATAACTCCTGAAATTTGAGTATTTGGTCATGATTGCCCAATACAAACAATTGCATACCCTGTTCTAGTATGGAATTGGGAGATGGGTTGACTATATATTCCCCCGATAATGTTTTTAACCCTATAACATTGGCACCCGAATGTTCTCTGATGTTTAACTGTCTAATTGTAAGCGGCTTGTCCTTGGGTATATGTTCATGACCAATTGTTTCTAAGCTCACACTAGCTGTGGTTTCATAAGAAAGTATCCGAAAAAAGGTTACCAAATCGGGTTTGCCAACCAAGGTAGCCATAAAAAATCCGCCCATTTCTTCAAGGGTTATTACCTCATTGGCACCTGCAAGTTTCAATTTTGCTTCCGATTTTTGGTTAAGTGCACGGCTGATAATATGCAGGTCGGGGTTTAGTTGTCTTGCTGATAACGATACATACACGTTTTCAGCATCGTCGGGCAAAGTGGTAATGAGCGATTTGGCTTGTTTGATGCCTGCCAATTCCAGTATTTCATCGTGTGTGGCATCGCCGTGCAGGTATAGTAAATCTGCCCGTTCCTTTATTGTTTGCACCACTTGTGCTGATGCTTCAATAATTACAAAAGGTACTTTGTGCAGTTTAAAATGCTTGACCACCTCGGTGCCGTACCTTCCAAAACCGCATAAAATAACATGACCGTTTAGCTTATCAATATTGCTTTGCAAAAAGTATTCCTGTAGCATGTTTTTCAGATTTCCGTCAATAATGTAGGAGGTTAAGTGGGAAATGGCATAGGCAAATGTTCCTAAATTGGCAATGATGAGAAGAGAAGTAAAAATGCGTCCGGTATCTGTTAGCGGTCTTACTTCGGTATAGCCTACAGTAGATAATGTAATTACCGTCATGTAAAACGCTTCAATTAAGCGGTAGTCTTCTATAAACATAAAACCGGCCACCCCTATAAGGGTAACAAATATAACAAGGGCAATACTGAGATAAAAACCCTTCAGATATTTTTGAAGAATGATGTACTTTCGTTTCCCAAATCTCTTGTTAAATTGGTTTTTTAAATTGCTCATCTGATTGCTTACTTTTCAGTCATTTACCATGCTGCTATTCAAACATAAATGTATCGCTTTTATGTAAAAATTTATCCAAAGCCTTAACAATTGTATTTTTTACTTACAAAGTACGCATCAAACCCATAAAAAATAGCTGCTCCAAACATAGTGTTTGAAGCAGCTATTTTCCATTCTTCTACCGCACAAACCAACTCCCTGTTTATTGATTACCTCCTCCGTCATCTTTCTTTTCACCACCCTCGTCTTTTGTTCCACCACCGTTATCTTGTGTTCCTCCACCTTCTTCTGCAGGAGGGGGGGGATTTTCGGGAGTTACGTTATTATCGGGAGTGGGAGGTGGGGGAGGAGGTGTTTCTGGAGGTCCGCCACGCATGGTGTAAACAAATACATTTCGCCTTTCCATCGGGGCAACGCCATATTGATAGATTTCGCCGGTAGATTTGTTCTCTTTGATCCGCTTTTTTTCTTTTGCAGCGGCTATGGCATCGTTGAAGAGGGGGTCTGAACTAAGGACTTGCATGACCCCTTTCTTGTAATGGAAGAAGAACCATTTGTAGTTTTTTTCGTCGTCTTTGGCGGTTTCCAAATAGATGTTGATGTAGTTGCCGCTTTGCCTTAATCCGATTTCAATCCAACCGTCCACCATCCGGTTAACGTATTTTTCGCCGGAGAAGCTTAGTCCGAGTTTGCCGGTGCTGATAAAGGTTCGGGTAATGGTGTCGAAAGTCATTGGCACATTGGCAAAGATGAGCCGATGGTCTAATCCTTTCTTGCGCTCGGCTAAATAGTTGTAAGTGCCCAACATTCGTTTTAACTCACCCACTTCTTTTTTATCCACCATGGCAACAGCAGCATTGAAGAAGTTTTCTTTGGAGTAATCCACTTCAGGTGCTCCGGCATTGAAATATCGAATCGCTTCGCCCATATTGGTCAAGAGGGCTTCGTCGAAATAGAAGTCAAAGCCTATGAGCATGTCTTTAAAATCAAAGCCTGTGGCTCCTACTTTGTGAGTCATTAACCCTGCTGCGTCCAATCTGGTCATCCCCCAGTCTTGTCCTAAGTTAAACTTCCCTTCTGCTAAAATTTCGCCGCTGTTATCTTTGAGCGTGAAGACATTACCTTGCGATTCTTTTCCGCTAAGTTTTTCTTTGCTGCTCACTCTGAACAGATTTTTATCGGCGTTATAGTCCATTTCCCCACCTGCTACAAATAAGTATGGGTCAACCGAAGTGCGTTTTTTGGTAAGAAAGGCGGGATAGAGGTCTAAGAGTTGCATGTCTTGTAAGATGCCAAAAGTAAGTGAGTCTTTGAACTCACCGACAGGGGCACTTACATCTATACTAATACTGTCGGGGTTGATGACATCGCGGAAGGTAAACCATTGAGAAACGATTTCTTTGGTTTTAAGCTCCATTTTGGCAAACCCGTCGAACACAAGGAACGGCTCGCGAGAGTCTAAGATGGCGTTGCCTTTGTAGCTGATGTTCGGGCTAATTTTAAACTCTGTGTTTTCGGGGATATTGGTCGTACCGAAGGTGTAAAATCGCTTGGGATCATTGGCATCCACTTCGGTGGTTACTTTTTCAAAGAAAAGGTCTTGACGTTTGAGGTTTTTACCTCTGTAACGGTATTCACCGTTGGCATCCATTTGGTTTCGACCCAGTATTTTAACCTTGGCTTTGTAGAGTTTGTGGTATTCTTTGATGCTGTCTGCTACAATCAAAGCGTTTTCGAGCGGACGGATATTTGCATCGGGTTCAATAAATACCTGAGTATCCGGTGGCCTGATTCTGGCATCACCTACTTCAATATAAGCGATTCCGTCTGCTTTAACGGTATTGTCTTCGAGATTGACAACCCCTCCCGATGCTTGAAATTTCAACCCATCCTGTTTAGGGTCAGTCGACTCGAAGTAGCTCAATTTGGGGTCTTCGGGCATACGCAAGTTGATGAGTTTGTCTTTCATCAACCAATAGAACTCCTTAGCGTTGGTTTTAAACCGATTGTAGGGCAGGTCAATGGGGATGCTTGGGCCGTTGGCTAAGAACTCTCCGAGGTATTGGTCCATGTCCACCCTTGCCTTTACGTTGTAGGAGTTGAAGGAAACCCTTGCTGCATCTTTGTTTTTGATTTGAACGTCTGCCGAGTCGGACTTGAAGGTTCCGGAGGTAAAAGCAAAGGCATCGGCACGCATTGCGGCATCCGGCCAATTGATGGTTCCCTTTCCTGTCAATCCGCTTTCGGCTAGTGTCAGACTGCCTTTTAACGATACCTTATCTTCAAACATCGAAAATGGGCCGGGATTCATATAGACATTCATGCCTGTTGATTTGTGCCGCCATCTGATATTTACCTTCCCATTATGGGCGGAGGGAAACTCTGCATTCCCTATCTTTTTACGCACCATGAAAAAGGAATCGCAAGCGGCCATCATAGAGTCGGGCAGGAAGATGAAGTTTTCGGAAATGGAGGTGCTCGAAAGATATTCTATCCTTCCTTTGCCAATCAGACCTTTGTTACTCATATCCAATACGCCAAAGAATTTACCTTTTTTGTAGGTCAACATCCCTGCTGCATCGGTGGTATTGACAAATCCGAGTGAGTTGTCGGGTTGAAGGCTGGTGGTTTGCTTAAAGGGCGGGAAGATGTCGGCGGTAATCATGGTTCCGGGAAACGTAAGCAAGTCGGGCGTGATTTCGTCTAAATCAGGGAATTTAAAGGGGTCTAACTTAAAGTGAAAGCTATCCCTTTTGTATGCTCCGTCGTAAAGACTTTTGTCGTCGTAATAAAGGTAGGAATTACCCTTGCTTTCAAACCTTGGGTAGGAGGGGTATTTTGTTAACCCCGATTTGTTATTGGCTTCGTCTATAAATAGTGTTCCTGTAACGGAGCGAATGAGGGTGCTAAGGGGGATTAACTTGTTTTTTTCTTTATCGTTATCTTCGAGGATGTAGATTTTCATTTGGTCAACCGAGTCGAGATTGACTAAAAACGGATTATAGTCAAAGTCAAAATCTTTTCCGACAAAATCCACACTGCCTGCCACGATGGTTCCATCCATTTGCATGTTTCTGTCTTTACGAACCCTCAAAAATCCTTTATCGGGAAATAACCGTACTTGTTGTGAGTCGCTTAGGGTTACTTGATTAACCCCTGTGATGAGCAACTCTTTAGATTCCAAATCCAATTGAGCGTTTTCGACTTTGCTTTTTGAAACAATCAGAATACGGTCGTAGTCAATTTCTTTCTTTTTGGAGCGCATATAGTTATCCGTCTTTTGGCGGATGGTGATGATGTCTGTATCGGGGTCATAATAAATAAATCCGTCTTCGACCAGTTCAAATATAACTCCATAAACTGTTTCGGCTACGTAGTTTGGGTTCAAGAATTTAGCAAACTCGAGTGCGGTAATTTTAAACTGCCCGCCATTTGAAAAAGCATATAAAGCGGCAACGGGGTCTATATCGGACGTTCCTCTGCGGTAGCTTTCGAGACGCTCGGCTTCGTATAGGTTGAACGACTCGAACGCAACCGGTATATCCTTTAGCTGTGACACCATTTGCATGTTCACCACAGGGGTATTCATTTTCCAAAAGACGGCATCTAAATTGGCTTCCATAGAGTGATAAGAAGACATGAAAGCGATTTTGGAACTTGCTTTTCCGTCTCGCACCAATCTCAATTCGGGATCAGTGCCCATCAAATAACGCATGTTGAGTTGTGGGTGATAGATGGAGTCGTTGGCAAAATATAGCGATACAGAGGTTTTTGTGGAGCTGACCTCTTTCTCTTCCTTTAACCCAAACATGGTTGATTTGGCCAAGAGCACTTTTCTGTTGTCTTTGGAAAAGAAGGTAAGCTCGGCTAATTCTGCTTCGGTACCGTACCCGATAATCTGTGAGCCGCTCATTCCAAAGCCGCCACGGAACTCGGTTTGTGGGGCGAAGTTTTTCATGAAGATGTCTAACTCATAAGAGGTAAACTTGGGGTAGATATAGTCGCCGTTTACCTTCCCCCAAATCTGATCTTGCAAGGTGCCTTTCAGGGGTCGGTTAAAGTATTTCTTGTGATACAAAACGGCATCTTCTACTTTATACTCGGTTTTTTGAAAATCTAATTGGTAACCTGCAATTTCGCAATACACGCTGTTGGGGTCAAATCCGGCTCGTTCCCATGTAACCCTTCCCGATTTACCGGCCCATTTGTTTTCCAAGGGGAAAAAATCACCTTTGGTATCTACAATATACATGGTATCCTTCGCAGTGGCGCAATACAAACTGGCCTCTTCAAAGCTCACTGAAGGCGTTTTGTTGTCGTACTTGAATTTGTAATCGCTGGTTTGCACCACCCATCTTTTACCCGATGTTTTGTCCAGTAAGTCGGCAGCGAAAAAATCGTCCGAAAAAGAGAGGAACGTCATCAGGTCGTTGTATTGCCCTTTTTCGGACTTTAGCAAGAGGTCTTTTACAATAGCGTGCCAATCTGTGAACTTGCTTGATTTATCGGTTGCCATCATGCTGTTGATGGCTTGGAAATAGTTGTTGTAGTGGGGGGTGATGCGCATTTTGCGGTCCGACATGAGGTTGCACAACGCTATCAGTTCCTGAAGGTCGGTGGCGTTAATCTTACCTGCTTGCGCACCGGCAATAAAGGTTTCGATGTTTTTTAGTGTTTCGGGGCTTTTGAGTTTACCAAACATTTCGCGCAACTGGCCATAAAACACATTCGGGTCGTTTGAGAACTCGCCGACCGGAGTGATGGTGAATATCTTCATCAACTTTTCTGAAGCTGTGCTGATTGCTAGGGTTGCCATCAATATAAAAGCTATGGCAATGGTTTGTCTTATCATGGTGAGCTATTAGTTATGAGTTATAAGTTATGAGTTATGAGTGGTAAGTGGTTGTTGAGCTTGTCGAAACAATGAGTTATGAGTTGTTGCCGTTTTTGGTAAAGGCAATCATTGCCCAATTACCGCGAAGCTGTTCGCTGTTGGCGGTTAAGTGCAGATTGGCTGCGGCTTGTTGTATGATGGGTATGTCGGCATGAAGGATTCCACTGACGAGGAGCTTTCCTTTGGGTAAAAGGGCTTTGCTCAAGGTAGGTAGTGTTTCGAGGATAACATTACGGGTAATGTTTGCCAATATCATATCAAATTGCTCATCGGGATGAATTTGAGTGTGATCGCCCAATCGCACCGCGATAGGAGGGGTGTTGTTTACCTGCATGTTTTCAAGGGTGTTTTGATAGGCCCATTCGTCGTTGTCTATGGCAACTACTTGCGTAGCTCCTTGCATGGTTGCCATAATGGCCAATATACCTGTTCCACAACCAAAGTCCAAAATGGCTTTGTTCATTACATTGTGGTTTAGCATTTCTTGGAGCATGAGGTAGGTGGTTTCGTGGTGGCCGGTTCCGAATGCCATTTTAGGCTCTATGGTAATGATGTATTCGAAGGGGTTTGTGATGGGGTGAAAGGGTGCCCGCACGAATATTTTGTTGTCAATGTTGATGGGTTCAAAGTTGCTCTCCCACTCTTGATTCCAGTTCTTCTCTTCCAAAGGTGTTATGGCAGTAACGGCAGCTTCACCCTTTTTGTTGTATGGGTCAATGGTTTGGTACAGGGAGGTTTCGTCAAAATCTTCGGTTTTGATGTAGGCGGTTAGTCCTTGTGGGGTTTCTTCAAAACCATCGTAGCCAATATAGGCAAGTTCTGCAATGATGATGTCGGTTACTTCGGGGTTCGAGATAGCTATAACGGCTATGGTATAAGGCATTAGTATTGGTTTGGTAAATGATGTCTTTTTTGGTGCGCTAAGATAGTGCAATTTAGTACAACGGCAAAGTAATGAGTTATGAGTTATAAGTTATGAGTTATGAGTGGTTGTTGAGCTTGTCGAAACAACCACTCATAACTCATAACGTCCAAAGTCTAAAAAAAACAACTCATAACTCATAACTCATAACTAATCCCTACCTTTGCCTATTGGTAATCTATGGAAAATTTTGGAACGATAACTGCCTTGGAACGCATACGCCGCCTTCAACAAAAGGGTGTTGGAGGAACTGTGTTAGACCTAAGCAATTTGGAACTCACTTATATTCCACCTGAAATTGAAGTGCTTCGCCACCTCAAAGAGTTGTATCTTCAGAACAACCAACTCACTGCCCTTCCTTCGGAAATTGGTAACCTTTCGCAACTGCAAGTTATCAATGCTGCCCATAACAGCATTAGCCAAATAACCAAGGCTGTTCGGAAACTTAGCAACTTGAACCGTTTAGACCTATCGCATAACAAACTGAACAGCTTGCCCTTTGAGTTTGCACAATTAAAACACCTTCACCAACTCGACCTAAGCCACAACAATTTTACCGATATTCCCAAAGCACTCAAGCAGTTACCTAACCTCAACCAACTCATCTTTAACCATAACCGCATCAATCGTTTGCCCCATACCATTGCGCAAATGACGGAATTGGTCGAACTTCATTTGGAGAGCAACGAGATTGATAAACTACCGGACACTATCGGGCAGCTTCAGTTCTTGCGGGTGTTGAACTTAGGTCGTAATACATTGACCACTTTACCTTCTTCTATGGGGCAGTTGCTCCTTTTGCAGGAATTAAGTATTCCCGGTAATTGGTTGACCTCGTTGCCTGCCGAAATCGGTCAATTGCGCGAACTTCGCCACCTTAATTTGGCGAGTAACCGTTTATCAAACATTCCCCTCCAAATTGCATCGTTAGTTAGACTTACCAACACGACTGATCATCCGGGCCTTGACCTGCACGACAATCGTTTTAATGTGCCCGATGAGATATTTCAACGCGAACCGGCCGAAATCATTCAATACCTGACCGACTTGCAATTGTCCAAAAACACCAAGCCTCTGCATGAAGCGAAGATTATCTTTATCGGGTCGGGCGAAGTGGGTAAGACCTCGCTCATCAACATGCTCACGAGTGGCACCTATAATACTGCTGAGCCCATTACCGATGGCATTCAAATAAAAGACTGGGAAGTTAAGCGCGGTACTGACCATATCAAACTACATGTCTGGGACTTTGGAGGGCAGGAGATACTGCACGCTACCCACAAGTTTTTTATGACGGGCCGGACGGTTTACGTGTTGGTCATCAACCCACGAACCGAAGATAGATATGGCGACTCGGAATTGGAATATTGGCTCAAGCTCATTCGCTCGTTTGCGGGCGTTTCGGTTCCGATTGTGGTGGTCATCAATAAATGCGAAACCCATAAAATAGACCTTGCCAAGGGGACGATGCAAGATAAGTACGCCAATATCGTGGCGTTTATCGAAACGTCTTGTAAAGACAATAAAAACATTGACCAATTGGAAGCTGCTATCACCAATGCTGTTTCCAAACTCAAACACATTGACGACCTGCTGCCTAAAAGCTATTTTGAAATCAAACAGCAATTGGAGCAAAGCAACGACAACTATATTACCTACGAAGGCTACCGTCAGATTTGCAACCGCGTTAATCCCGATTTTACCGAACCCAGCATGGAAACTTTGGTGAATTTGCTTCACGACTTAGGCGTGATGCTCTATATTAGCGATGACCGCCGCCTGAAAGACACCCAAGTGCTCAACCCCGAATGGGTTACAAAGGGGGTTTACCAAATCATTGCTTCACCGAAGCTCATCGGCAAGAAAGGCATCATCAAAGCTCCTGAAATTCGCAATATCCTTGACCCCAATAGCTATCCGACTGACAAAGAGCGGTACTATATCATGGACATCATGCAGCACTTTGAGCTTTGCTACCAAATTTCGAGCACCGATGACAGTTATTTTATTCCCGGTGCCTTTACCAAAGACCGACCACCGTTTGAATGGGAATTTACCCCTAACCAACTGCTTCGATTTCAGTATCATTACGAGGTGTTGCCGGCCAGCATCATGTCTTTGTTCATCGTTAGGGTTCACGATTTTATTCGCAAACACGACTATTGGAGGAATGGAGTGGTCATCAACAAAGATGGTTGTGAAGTATTGATTAAAGCCGACCCGCAAGAACGCAAAGTGTATATCGAGGTGAGCGGTTCGGGCAATAAGAGAGATATTCTGTCCTTTATTCGTGCGCAGTTTGACGTATTGCACAAGCGATTTTCGGGCATAAAGGTCAACAAATTCATTGTTTATGAACACACCACTCAATCCATTCCGATTGACCTCGACAAACTCCTTTTGCACGAAGAAATGAACGAGTCGCATATTGTTATTCCAGAGCTTAAAATGAAACTATCGGTAAAACTGCTGTTAAGCGGCATCCAACCGGAACAAGTGTCGGTTAACCGTGGCGAGGTTTATGACCAAAACCATGACTATCAACGGCGAGAAGGAACATTTTCCGACAGGGGCAATACAAAACAGCTTGAAGCATCCAAAGAAAGCAAAAAACTCACCCGAGTTCTCAAATATATAGGAGGAGGCATTGTCGGCATCATTGGTGTCTTAGCAGGCTTATCGGAAGTGGTGGGCGAACCGATTATCAATTTCATCAAACAGCTTTGGGCGAAATAGACACGGCATCATCACAAAGCAGGGTTGCCTTTGGATGGATAGGAGATAGGCTAAACCATCCGCTTTCGGCAATTCAATTCACAAACAATCTAACAAACAAACCATCAATACATGGAACGCAGCAAATACATCGGAATAGAGAAACAAAATGGGGTGGCCACCCTTTGGCTCGACAAACAAGACGATAAACAGAATATCATTTCACCCGAACTTATCGGACTCTTTGATGAGATTTTTGCCGAAATGGATTCAGACCCGGAGGTAAAAGCGGTGGTCATTATCAGTCGCAAAAAAGACTTCATTGCAGGTGCAGACATTAAGGCATTTAACGCTGAAAAGCCCGGCGATTTTCAACCCATTTCGCGAAAAGGGCATGAAATTATGAGCCGCATCGAACATTCTAAAAAGCCCATTGTCGCCGCCATCAGCGGAACTTGTTACGGGTTGGGGGTGGAGATGGCGTTGGCTTGTCATGCGCGCATTGTGAGCGATGACCGCAGCACAAAACTGGCATTACCGGAGGTAAAACTCGGTTTGTTGCCCGGAGGTGGCGGTACGCAAAGGTTGCCAAGGCTCATCGGAATACAAAAAGCATTGGACATGATGTTGACCGGTAAAAACATTTACCCTTACCAAGCCTACAAGATGGGTTTGGCCGATGTGGTGGTCAATAAGAACAAACTGCACCAAGCCGCTTGTCAATATGCGCTCAAACTTGCAGAAAAACCGATGCAAAAACGGAAAGACAAACGTAGCCTTGCCGAGAAACTGCTCGAAGGTAATCCCTTTGGGCGGCAATTGATATACAGCCAAGCCCGCAAGACCGTGCAACGCATGACGCAGGGCAATTACCCCGCCCCGTTTGAGATTATCAACTGCGTTGAAATAGGAATGTCCAAGGGTTTGGAGGCGGGTTATACTGCCGAAGTGGAGCGTTTTGAGCAACTTATCCTTAGTCCCGAAAGCAAACAGCTCATCAATATCTTCTTTATCATGTCGGATAAAAAGAAGAACCCGATGGCTGAACTTGCCCGACCCATCCACACGATTGCCATGCTTGGCGCGGGTTTTATGGGGGCAGGCATTACCGAGGTGAGCATTAACAACAACATCAACGTGCTGCTCAAGGACATTAAAGCCGAAACGATTGCGGCTGCCCAAAAGAGTATTTGGGATACTTTGTACCGCCGCGTGAAACGCAAAACGATGAATAAAGTGGAGGCGACCCAGATTTTTAACCGCATGAGCGGACAGTTGGACTTTACCAACTTTACCAACGCCGATGTCATCATCGAAGCCGTGTTTGAAAACATAGACATCAAACAGAAGGTGCTTGCCGAGTGCGAAATCCATGCCCGACCCGATGCTATTTTCGCCAGCAACACGTCTGCGCTACCCATTTCGGCAATTGCCCAAAAAGCTAAACACCCGGAATTGGTCATCGGGATGCACTACTTCTCGCCTGTTCCAAAGATGCCGTTATTGGAAATCGTGAAGACCCCGCAGACTGCCGATTGGGTAGTCGCTACATGTTTGCAACTCGGTATTAACCAAGGTAAAACCTGCATCGTGGTCAAGGACGGGCCGGGTTTTTACACCACCCGCATCTTAGCCCCATTCTTAAACGAAGCACTTCTACTGTTGGAAGAAGGGGCTGAAATTGAGGCGATTGACCGCGAGTTGAAGCAGTTTGGTTATCCCGTTGGTCCGATTGCTTTGATGGATGAAGTGGGCATTGACGTGGGCGCGCACATTATGAGCGGCGACTTGATGAAATCATTTATCAGTCAACGCGAAGGGTTGAAGGTGAGCGAGGCGTTGCTGCATCTTTACAAAGCCGGTTACAGTGGCCGCAAAAACAAGAAGGGTTTTTACCTCTACGACCAAAAAACCGGCCGCAAAGTGCGTGGTAAAATTGACCCAAACGTTTACGACTTCTTTGGCGGAGTTCAAAGCCGTCTCTCTTTTAAAGCCGCTGATGTTCAACAACGGATGGCAATGGCAATGGTCAACGAGGCTGCCCTTTGTTTACAAGAAGGCATTATCGAATCTCCTTTGGATGGGGATGTAGGTGCGGTATTTGGTTTGGGTTTTCCGCCGTTCAGGGGTGGCCCGTTCCGTTTTGTAGATAGTTTTGGGGTGGATAATGTGGTAAAGGTGATGCAGAGGCTGCAAGCGGAACATGGTAACCGTTTCGCGCCTGCGCCTATCTTGTTGGAGTATGCGGCATCGGGTAAAAAGTTTTATCCGTAACCAATTTGGTTTAAGTTATTGAGGGGGGATTTACGATTTACGGATTAACCCTGTCAGCGTTTGGAACGCTGACAGGGTTTTTTTGTGGATAATGGACGATAGACTATCCCCCAATCAAACCTTAACCACAACAAAAAAGCCCACACACAAGGCAGGGGCTGATAGATGATGGAACATTCAAAACATGGAATTTCAGTTTTGCAATTATAGTATTGTTACGATAAATTTCGTAGCAACCAACGTACTTTGGTTCACTGCGGTGAAATGACGGTAAGTTCCGTAATCGGGTACGTTGAACACGCTCATCAAGACTGTTATTTTAGTGTGCGGAGCAATAGAAACAGGGAGAGAGTGAGTGCCTCCTTTGATGTTGGAAAAGTAAAACCGTATCTCGGCATCTCCATCATTGTTCAACATGATTTTATCGTCTTTAAGCAGCGTGCGAATAAATATGGCTTTCTTTTTATTGGCATCAAGGATGCCGGTAAATACGGTTTGAGGTCTTGAACGCAAGGTATCAATATCAAACAGACTTTCAATAAAATTTAAATTGTCGGAAAAAGCATCCATAGAAAATCCAAGATTTCGCCATTGCATGACCATAGCAGCTTTTCTAGCATCCTCAACTGCACCGCTGTTTGTTTTAACCGATGCTTTTGCTCCTTCTTGAGCATTATGAGCGACATTTAATGCCAAATATGCTGCCTCTACTTCGGCTTTTGTTGCCGCTAATGCAACAAAAGAGGTTAATCTTATGGACAATTGCTTATACGCCAGAACTTTCTGTAGAATAGTACCCCGTAAGAATGGCTTTCTACTTTCCGAAAACACAAAATTGTAATCAGACGATTCAAAGGTTAAGGCAGACCGTATAGCGGTATCCCAATCATTTACCTTTTTGTAAGTAGATTCTAATAAATCCTCTAAAATATCTGTCTTGTTTTTTTGTAAATTAACGGAATGTTTCCATTTAACATAACTGTTTTTAAGTGCAATATGCAAAGTATGGTAGCGCGTGTAAATAGGTTCTAACAAAGGTTGGCTAATCCTCATTGCGTTTAAAACAGAGTTGTGATAGTTGCTTAATTTTACCGACTTCTTGAAGTTATTTCTGGTCTGCGATAAAAATTGATTATCCAAATAGTGCCAATGTTTTTTGTTCATGGCTAAAATCTTAAAAGTTTAACAAAAGATAAGCAAATTTACGGTAGATGGAGCAAGATATTGCTTGACTTTACGCTTAAAGTTTCAAACATTCAATTCTAAAAACGCAAAAGATTTTTAAATAGTTGCTTACTTTATTTACCAGAGATGTAAAATTTTAAAAAAATTTTGCGTTTTCTACAAAAAGTTGGTAAATTATTGCAGAAAGGTAATTACATTTCTTCCATCCCCCATCATAAACCCATTATATTTTTTAAATTTAATGCCATTTCTTGTAAGAAACAGCATCAAGTTTAGATAATCAGTATAATACGTTACAAGGTATTGCTCTAAATTATTGAACTTTATACGGTACGTTGTAACGTATTGCATCAAGTTGTCGAACTTTATACGGTTCGTTGTGACGTATTGCATCAAGTTGTCAAACTTTACACGATACGTTGTAACGTATTGCATCAAGTTGTCAAACTTTACACGATACGTTGTAACGTATTGCATCAAGTTGTCGAACTTTA